>NZ_CP023049.2:3001297-3301427 GCF_002285635.2 Chryseobacterium piperi
TTTTCCGGGGCTTTTATTTCTATTTTCTTCCCGTTTTCAAGATGAATCGTCGCTTCTTTAAACAACGGAGCTCCTAAAACATATTGATCTGTTGCGGGCGTAACCGGATAAAATCCTAATGCAGAAAAAACATACCATGCAGAAGTCTGCCCGTTATCTTCATCTCCACAATATCCATCAGGCGTTGCCTGATATAGTTTATCCATTACCTGTCTTGCCCAATATTGTGTTTTGTATGGTGCTCCGGCATAATTATACAAGTAGATCATGTGCTGAATAGGCTGATTACCATGAGCATACTGTCCCATATTCACAATCTGCATTTCTCTGATCTCATGTATTACGCTTCCATAATAGCTATCATCAAAAACCGGCGGAAGGGAAAACACCTCATCCAGTTTAGCTTCGAATTTCTTTTTACCACCCATCAATTTTGCCAAACCATCAATATCCTGGAAAACCGACCAGGTATAATGCCAACTATTTCCTTCTGTAAAAGCATCTCCCCACTTAAAAGGGTTAAATGGCGACTGAAATTTACCTTCTTTATTTTTTCCACGCATAAGACCCGTTTCAGGATCAAACATATTCTTATAATTGTATGCTCTTTTTTTATAAATATCAATTTCCGAAGCTGGTTTCCCCAAAGCCTTTCCCAACTGATAAATAGAGAAATCATCGTACGCATATTCCAATGTCCTGGCTGCATTTTCATCAATTTTAACATCATAAGGAACGTAGCCCAGAGTGTTATAATATTCTACCCCTTTACGACCTACTGCATCAATAGGTCCCTCATGATTAGCCCCGTGTTTTACAGCTTGCCAAAGAGTTTCAATATCATAGCCCCGCAACCCTTTAATATAAGCATCGGCAACTACGGATGCCGAATTATTTCCGATCATAATATCAGAATAACCAGGACTGCTCCATTCCGGTAAAAAGCCTCCTTCCTTGTAAGCATTTGCCAAACCTTCCTGCATTTCTACATTAATACCTGGATACACCAGATTCAAGAATGGGTATAATGCACGGAATGTGTCCCAAAAACCGGTTCCCGCAAACATTTTTCCATCCAGTATTTTACTGTTGTAAGGACTCCAGTGCTTTATTTTATTTTGAGCATCGATCTCATACAGTTTTTGCGGAAAAAATAAGGTCCTGTATAAAGAGGAATAAAATGTTCTCATTTGCTGATCAGTTCCTCCTTTTACCTCTATTCTGCCAAGTGTTTTATTCCAAACATCCTTAGCGTTATCTTTTACCTGATCAAAACTTCGGTCTGCTATTTCTCTTTTAAGATTTAATTCTGCCTGTTCGAAACTAATGAATGACGACGCCACTTTTGCATAGACAGATTCTTTATTTTTAAGTTTAAACCCAACCACAGCTCCGGCATGATCACTGGTGATTTCCAATTGATCCCTTACTAATTTATCATCTTTCCAGGTTGTTGTGACATCAAAATCTTTATCAAACTGAACGATAAAATAATTTTTAAAATTCTCATATTTCCCTCTGGCATATTTGGTTGTATACCCTATAATTTTTCTTTGTTTTGGAAGAATTTTAATATAAGAACCTTTGTTCAATGCATCAATTACAACATAAGCACTATCCGTCTTAGGAAAATCAAATTTGAAAAATGCCGCCCTTTCTGTTGGGGTAAATTCTGTAGTGACATTAATATCAGCCAGATAAACACTATAAAAATAAGGCTTTGCAATTTCCGCTTTATGACTGAACCAACTAGCCCGGTCTTCTTCCTTAAATTTCATTTTCCCCACGCCCGGCATAATCGCAAAAGCTCCGTAATCATTCATCCATGGAGAAGGCTGATGCGTTTGTTTAAATCCTCTGATTTTATCCGCATCATAAGTGTAAGCCCATCCATCGCCCATCTTACCGGTCTGTGGTGCCCAGATATTCATTCCCCAGGGAAGCCCGATAGCCGGATATGTATTCCCATTAGATAACGAAGGCTTAGATTGGGTTCCCATTAATGGATTCACATAATCTGCAGGAGATATATTCTGGCTCAGTACCCAGACATTGATCAAAAGAAAAAAAGTTGAAAATAGAGACTTCATTATATTGTTTTTAGTTTACCTGAACTTTCTTCAAAGCATAACCAGCAGCTCCTAAAATAGCGGCATCTTCAAAAATCGCTGAAATTTTAACAGGCAAGTTAATATTATTTTTTGCTAGATTTTCATTAAATTTCTCCTTAAAATAAGGGTAAGCTTTAGCAATATTCCCTCCTATAACTAAAACTTCCGGTCTATAATGCATTACATATTTGATAATAAATTCCGCAAAGGAATCTGCATATTCGTCAAAGATTTTAGCTTGTATTTCTATAGGAGCATCCAACAATTCCTTGGTTCCTAAAATTTTTTCTCCGGTTAATTCAGTATAACGTTTAATAAACCATCTTGTAGCTAAATAATCCTCAGCAATAGAATCCCTGAAAGCTGAGTTCCATAGATCTTCATCAGTAACCGTAGAACCATCATAAAATGTAGTTCCAAGCCCAGTTCCTAATGTGATTCCAAAGGCTCTTTGATACCCCTGAACACATCCTCCGAAAAGCTCTCCTTCCAAAAATGCAGCGGCATCATTCACAAACTGAATCTGCTTATCTGAAATAGATAACCTTTGTGCCAATTCATCTTTAATATTAATTTGATACAAATCAATGAACTTCCCCTGTTGCATTAATGAAGTTCCATTTTCATAATTAAAGGGCCCCGGCATAGCAATACCTATCAAAAGATGATTCTTTATAAGATCATCTGTTCCTTTCTCAATTGTCGAAATCCATTCAGAAAAGATTATTTCTCTCGATTCAAAAGAATCAATATGTTCCCTGACATAAGTTGACTGGATAATCTCACGTTTTTCCGGGTCTATCTGGGCCATGGTGATATGTGATCCTCCAATGTCAATTCCTACTACATTTTGCATAGTTTATTAGTTTATTTTTTTGATACAGATTTCTGCCTCAGTAAGTCCTGTAAAATCTCTCATTTATTTCCCTTCAAAAACAATTACAGTATCAGGATCCTGCTCATTGGCAGCATAAGCATGGCTATCAAATGTCAGAATATTATTCTTAAAAGTATACTTAACCTGTTTTTTATCCTTTAGTAAATAGACAGCATTAATTTTTTTAAATGGAAATTTCTCCAGTGTAATTGCTTTACCTGGATTATTGAGAATATGAACATACATTTTACCTGGCTTTTGGGTAATCGCTCCCCATTCCTGAAGTGATAAATATCCTCCTCTGGTATCATAGATACTCTCTCCATATAGCTTCAGCCAAGCTCCCATTTCTTTAAAGGAATGAATAAAGGGCTCCGGAATTTTACCATTAGGCATTGGACCTACATTCATCAACAAGTTGGCATTGCTTCCGGCCGCATTGACCAGCAGGTGCAAGAACTCTTTAAATGTTTTGTTTTTATTATCCTTCAGATCAAATCCCCAGGAATTATTTAAAGTTTCACAATATTCCAAAGGTAATCGTGAAATCTTCTGATAGTTTAATCCGCTTTTATTCTTTCCGGGGATATCTTTTTCAAACATCTGAAAATCTTCTCCTTCCAAAGGACTGATATGATGATTATTACCTGCAAGGCATTGAGGCTGAAGTTTGTGGATAAGCTCATAAATCTCATTCATTCTCCAATCCACATATGTTTTTTCACTCCTGTTTGCTTTTTCTTCTTCCATTTGGTCCCAATACCCATCAAACCATATCCCTGAAACCTCGCCATAATTGGTTAGCAGCTCCGTTAATTGATTTTTCATAAACTGAATATAGTCATTCCAGTTACCTTTGTCAGTACGTCCGGTTCCTTTACCAGTCCGGCCAGTCCAGTAAGAATAGTCGGTTCTTGTCCAGTCCAGAAGAGAATAATAGAATACTATTTTAATTCCCTGTTTATGGCATTCATCAGCTAATTCTTTTACCAAATCCCTTTTGAAAGGGGTATTCATAATATTGAAATCCGAATACTTTGTGTCCCACATACTGAAACCGTCATGATGCCTGGTCACTAAAGTAATGTATTTTGCACCTCCGTTCTTAGCCATGGAAACATATTCTCGGGCATTAAATCCGATAGGATTAAAGAAGTTTTTTAATTTGTCATAATCATTAACCGGGATCTTATCATTATTCATCACCCATTCCCCTCTCCCAAGCTGGCTATACAATCCAAAATGAATGAACATTCCTAGCTTTTCATTCTGAAATTCAGTCCTTGCTTTAAGATTAGCTTCGGTAGGTTGATAATTTTCCTGGGAAAATCCTACAAGAAAACTTGCCAGCAATACTATTACTATTATTTTTTTTAGCATAATTTAAAATAATTACTTTTTAAATTTAAAAGTATCAGCTTCAATTAATCATAAACGACTTCGAAGCATAGCCTAATAATCGAAGTCGCTTACGTGGATCTTGATGTTTTTTGAAACAGATGATCATTCGTCGCCCCTATCCTTATTTCAAAAATAAAATTGAATTAAAATTGACCTTCTGTACTCTTCTCCAATTCCCGGGCAGATTGCAGAAATTCTTCTACATTCATTTCTTTGAAAAACAATAGCCCGTGGGTTGCTCTGAGGCGAGGGCTTCCATTATCATAGAAATAAGGTTTCCCTAATATCAACTGTACAGCATTTAACTGTTCAACCCAGGTCTGAATTGACAGATGACTGAATTTTCCATTATAGCGATAACTTGGAAAAGAGGCTTCCACCTGGCTTAAATAGCTATTGGTAAAACTCTCATCCATGGTACTCATTGCATTAAGGGATACCGGGAAAACATGGGTAACATCGGCAGCATTAAATTGATACCAAACATTTCGATATCCCCATATTTTAAGTTTGGAAAGATCTTTTTCTTTCCCCCATTCTCTTACCGCTTCTGCAATGGCCTGGAGAACTTTATAATGAGTATCAGGTCCACTACCTTCAGGGTCAAAGGCAAGACTGATTACCGTAGGATTAATCTCTTTTAATTCTTGCAGGATCGGAAGAACATCTCTTTCACGATTCGGCTTTTCTGTAAAGATAGCACCGGTATAGAAACCAAGTCTAAGGTGACTTACATTCTTTGTTCTTACTCCAAAATGAGCCCACACCAGTTCTTCTTCATATTCACGGATCATTCCCTTCAGAATTTGAATTTTAGATTCAGGATTCTGACCATCATAACTGGAGTTAACTGTAGCTATGATTTCTCTGATTTTTTCAGATAAATCCGATTTGCTTTTCAGATCCCAGAGCTCTACAATGCTTCGCACCATTCTGTGGGAAACTGCTCTTGATCTTTCATACTCATCTCCGGAAGCAATATTGATCAGGTAATGATAGACATCTTTGTCTTTTTTATTTTTATATCCTACTTCAAAAAAGTCCGGATAATTAAGCATTTCTACTTCCCCCTTTTCTACAAAAGAAAGTGTATCATTAAGGATCTTTATTAAAAATTTATTTGTAACCGCCGTAAATCCAGAAGTCAGTACTGAATAATAAGAGGTATTGGTTTCATTACGGGACTGATAATGAATATAGGGTAACAGACCCAAAGAAATATCATCGTGGTGAGGACCTGTATGATAAAAAACCTCATTGCTCAGCGACTCAGTTCCTTTTTTTATTTTACTTTCAATAGAATTGATAACACCCTGTACGGTAGCTTCATTAAGACCAGGAATTAATTTTGTATACTGATCTTCTTTCAGGTCATCCAGAGTAAGATGCTCTGCGTATTTATTGATCTTCTGAGTTAGAGACATCACCGCCTTATCTGTCTTTTCCTGAGACCAACTGCCTGATTGGTAGTAGTCATCAACATAATCATTCAGCATGCTTGCAGCTCCTAATGTGAGATAAAATCTACCGTTCGGAAGGTTAGCAAGAACGGAAGCAGGATATAAATTAGAAGGAGGTAATTCCAATGCACTTTTAATCATAGGCGCTTTTGCCTCTCCTGCTGCAAAAATAATGGCTACAGCTTCTTTGTTATAGGCAATGGTTTCCAACCCTATTGTAATCACCAGTCGCTCTCTTGAAATTTCAATCCCTCCAAGATCTCCGGCTGCAACAGCCTGTGTTTCAAAGTTAGTAGAAGTCAGGCGGGTTGTTGAATATGGATCAGAGCCTTTGATGTTAAAAGCAATATGCCCATCCGGACCTATTCCACCAAGGAAAAAACCAATTCCTCCCAGTTTACGGATTTTTTGCTCGTATTCCGAACACCAGTTATCGATAAGGAAAATGGACTCTTTTTGCAATTTTTCCATTGGGTTTTCAGCCTCACGGTACCTTAGTTCAAGGTTTACTTTGCTGTCCGGAAAAACCTCCTCAAAACTTTTACCTTCAGCCAAAGGGATTTTATCACAATTAATAAGCAAGGCATTTTCTTTCTTTAGGCCAAAACCTTCAATATAATATTTGTTGACATAATGATAAAAGCTATTGCCCTGTGATGATTTTATAGGATAAAACTCATCGATCTGAACAAAGTGCAAATCAGCCAGTGATGGCTTTTCTTTGAATAATAATTGATGCTTTTCTCTTAGCTCAACAACGTTTTCTTTTTCCCAGTTTTCAAGGATGTACTTTGTCCAATAAATAAAATATTCAGGCGTCTTTCCCGTAGGAAGACTGATGACCCCTTTAGGGTTTTGGGAAACCCATTCTAAAAAGCGAAATGCTGAAAGCATTCCCAGTTTAGGAAAATTGTCAACCACAATGTAAGGGACATTCACTTGGCTATTTCTTGGAACGTCATTCAAAAAAGTTTGCTCTACTGGCGTAAAAGTTTTATTGTTTTCCATCTTGGAGGTTTTTTATTATGTTGAATATAATATAAAATTCTGAATCTACGCCAGTAACTCAGGATTCTCTTTAAAGGTTTTCCACAATAACTCCCCAAACAGGGTATTAGACCACGCAAACCACGCTCTTGTAAATTTTTTATCATCATCTTTATGGAAAGACTCATGCATAAATCCGGTTCCGCCATGCGTTTTTTGTAATGTTTGTATACACCATCTGATCTCGCCTTTATCTTTTGTGGTAAGTGCTTTCATAATAATACTCATCGGCCAGATCATATCAAGACCAATATGTGGCCCTCCAATCCCTTCTGCCAGTTTTCCCTGGAAAAAGAATGGATTATCTTTCGACCACACATATTTTCTGGTATTCAGGTATACCGGATCGTCTTCTTTTACCGCATCAAGATAAGGCAGCCCTAACAAACTCGGGCAATTGGCATCATCCATCAGATTATAGCTTCCAAAACCATTGGTTTCAAAGGCATATATTTTTCCATATTCCGGATGATCATAAATTCCATATTTTTTGATGGCAGCCTCCACCTCATCGGCCAGACTATTTAATTGTTGAGCTAAAGCTTTTTCATTTTTTATCTGGGATACCATTTCTGCTGCCTGGCGTAAGCTTACCACAGCAAATAAATTGGAAGGAATAAGAAAGGCATAAATCGTAGCATCATCACTAGGACGGAACATCGAATTGATCAATCCAACAGGTTTTGTTGGATAACCATATCCACCCATTGGAATTCCATCAGTAGCCCAGGCTGTTGTACGTTCGAATTTATATGGTCCTAAATCCTTTTTTCTCTGTTGTTCTATAAATGTCTGTAAAGTCAGTTTAATTCCCTGTAACCAATTTTGATCAAAAGGTTGGGTATCTCCGGTTGTCTTCCAGAAATGATAAGCCAGACGAATTGGATAACACAATGAGTCTATTTCCCACTTTCTTTCATGGATCCCCGGCTTCATATCGGTGTGATCATATTCTTTCCATTTACTTATTTTTTGATCATCATTATAGAATGCATTAGCATAAGGATCTTTTAAAATAAATTGTGTCTGCTTGTGAATGACCCCGGAAATAAGTTTATGCAGCTTTTCATCATTTTTTGAAAACTGAAGATAAGGAAAAACCTGGGCAGAGCTATCACGAAGCCACATGGCATCGATATCTCCGGTAATAACGTACGTATCAGGTGTTCCGTTATTTTCTGTATAGAAAACCGTTGTATCTAATGTGTTGGGAAAGCAGTTTTCAAAAAGCCATGTCAGTTCTTTGTTCTTCACTTTCTTTTTGAAAGCCGAGATTGCACTTTCTACCGATTCGCTGGTAAAATGTCTTTTATCTTTAGGAACACGGACAACAGGGAATTCTTCTACGCTTAATCCTTTTGCAAAAGCATTTTGCGCAAATAATAATCCGGCTCCTGCCAGTGCACTTGTTTTAATAAATTTTCTCCTTTCCATTGATACGTTTATTTCGTTATTTTTTATGAATTCTATTTTACGGGTTTATTTCCCATGACAAATTTTAATTCTCCTCCGTTCATGATATCATTGTGGTTCAATTCCCAGCTTTTGAATTCTTTGCCATTCAAAAACATTTTCTGAACGTATATATTTTTATCAGATATTTTGTCTGCAATCACCGTGAATGTTTTTCCATTTTCAAGCTTTAAAGAAGCTTTTGGAAATTGAGGCGCACCAATCGCATAAACCGCTTTTCCTGGGGTAACCGGGTAAAATCCTAAAGAGGAGAAAATATACCAGGCTGACATCTGTCCACAATCTTCATTGTTCACAATTCCGTCAGGTTTTGCTGCGTACATATGATCACGGATGTATTTGACCATTTTCTGGGTTTTATAAGGAGCATCGGCATAATTATACAGATAAGGAACGTGGTGCCCCGGCTCATCACCAAATCCTAAAGATCCAATGAATCCGGAAATATCAACATGCTGCTCTCCCACCATTTTAAGTTCTTCGGTAAATGTTTTATCTAATTTTTGCTCAAATCCTTTCTTTCCTCCGTACAGTGTAATCATCTCATCAATCTGATGCGGAACAAAGAAGTCGTATGCCCAAATATTTCCTGATACCCAGTGTGGCTGTAGTTTTTTCCAGTCATTTAAAGGAAAATCTGCCAGGAATTGCCCGTTTTTCTGCCTTGGCCAGAAGTGGTTATTTTCTTTATTAAATGTATTGAGGAAATTCATAGATCGTTTCTTATAGACTTCCGCATCTTCTTTCTTACCTAATTTTTCGGCAAGCTGCTGGATACACCAATCATCATAAGCATATTCAAGGGTTGCCGAAACAGAAGCACCATTTTCCGATGGGGTATAGCCCAGTTTGATGTAATCATTCAGGCCTCCGCCGCCATCACTACTACTCATTTTATCTGTTAGCGAAGCATCTTTCATGGCAGCAAATGCCTTTTCAGAGTCAATTCCCGGAACACCCTTGGAAATAGCATCCCAAATTACGGATACACTGTGATAGCCTAGCATACAAAAATTATCATAGCCACAAAGTTCCCAGATGGGCATATGATCCTTACGGTCTGTATATCTGCTGATCAGAGAATTTGCAAATTCCTTCGTGTGTTTCTGATCCATAATGGTCAGTAACGGATGTGTCGCACGGAAACCATCCCAATAAGAATAGGTACTATAATTCGTGAACCACTTCGTATTCATATTTTCTTCCGCAGCAACATAATCTCCATTCACATCCATATAAAGATTGGGTGCGATAAACGTATGATAAACGCCTGTATAGAAAATTTTTCTTTGGTCATCTGTTCCTCCTGTAATATCAAATCTGCTGATAAGATCTCTCCAGGTAGTTTGTGCTGTTTCTTTAGCTTTCGCGAAGTCTACATTTTTCGCCTCTGCATCAAAATTCTCCTGGGCCCCTTCCGTACTTACCGGAGATAAGGAAACCTTTACTTCAATGCTTTCATTTTCCTGTGTGGAAAATCTTACAAATGCTTTGGCATCTTTAGCAAGAGCAAATTTTTCATTCTCTTTTATTTTTCCTTCTGAATATACTCCGGAGGATTTAAATGGCTTTGAAAATTCCATAACGAAATAAGCAAACCTTTTACCTCCCCAGCCGTTACTGTAACAATAACCTTTGATCTTATTATTGCCCTCAATACTTACCAGCGTATGATAAATATTTCCGAAGATTTTATTGGTGGGGTCAATGATGATATTAGACTCCTCACTCTTTGGAAATGTGTATTTATGAAAACCCACTCTTGGAGAGGCTGTCAGCTCAGCTTTAATCCCATAACTGTCCAGCATCACAGAATAATAGCCGGGAGATGCAGTTTCTCTTTCATGACTGAATTTAGAACGATACCCACTTTCAGGATTTTCTTCTGTTCCGGGAACCATTTTTATTTTTCCGGTGGTAGGCATTACCAAAATATCTCCAAGATCTGCCCATCCTGTTCCACTCAGATGATTATGACTGAACCCCATAATGGTTTTGCTACTGTAATGATAACCTGAGCACCAGTCCCAGTCACCACTTTTCGTATTCTGATCAGGACTCAGCTGTATCATCCCGAAGGGTGTAGTTGCTCCCGGAAAGGTATGACCATGCCCACCAGTCCCAATAAACGGATCTACCCATGAAAGAATATCATTCTTTCGTTGTTGAGCATTTCCGGTTTGAGAAAGCAGCGTGATTAAAAAATAGATAAGCAGTTCTTTTTTCATAATAGAGAGATCTTGAACATTTTTAAGACAACACAAAAAAATGAAATTTTTATTTTAAAACCGAGAAAATAATGTGTTTCATTCTTATTTTATCCCTAATTTATATAGAATTGTTTTTCATAAAGTCAATAATTTCGGAAATATATCCGAATGCCATAGAAACAACAGTATCTGCAGCACCATAATATACAGTTACTTTATCTCCTTCCGATAAGGCTGCACAAGGGAAAACCACATTCGGAACATCCCCGGTAAGTTCATACACTTCTGCTGGAGCCAACAGGTAAGATTTTGTCCTGAACAATACTTTCGTAGGATCTTCCAGATCGAGCAAAGCAGCGCCCATAGAGTACCTGAACCCTCTGCAGGTGTTGATCACTCCGTGATAAAAAAGCAACCAGCCTTCATCTGTTTTTATAGGAACCGGCCCTCCTCCTATTTTAGTACATTGCCAGGCACTGTCTTCAAATGGAGTAACCTTCATTACACAACGGTGTTCGCCCCAATATTTCATGTCAGGACTGTAGCTGATATAAATGTCTCCAAACGGCGTATGTCCGTTATCACTCGGTCTGCTCAACATGGCATATTTCCCGTTAATTTTTTCAGGAAAAAGGACTCCGTTTCTGTTAAAAGGTAAAAAAGCATTTTCACACTGAAAAAATTCTTTGAAGTCAAACGTATAACCAATCCCAATAGTAGGACCATGATAACCATTACACCAGGTAATCCAGTAACGATCTTCAATGAATGCAACACGAGGGTCATATTTATAATCAGATTCGATCATTTCCGTATTTCCCGCTTTCATTTCAATAGGATCGTGGTGGATATCCCAATGAATACCATCCTTGCTGAAACCTGCAAAAATATTCATCTGCACGGCTTTGTTATCACATCTGAAAACGCCCGCAAAGCCATCTTCAAAAGGAACTACCGCACTATTGAATATGCTGTTTGATGTAGGTATCGCATATCTGTCGATAATTGGGTTTTCGGAAAAACGCCACATAATATCGTGGCTATTCGCCGGACGATCCTGCCAAGGGATCACTGCTGATTGAGGTGTCATAAAGTATTTTTACTTTTATTTAAGTTATTTAATAATGAATTAGTGTTCTTCTTGCTTTTCAGTATGTGGAAAAGGAGCTATCAACGTAACCACAAATGCCGGTATGGTCGCAATGAGAACCCAGATAAAAAACATTTTGTATCCTATCCAGTCACTGATCATCCCACTGAACATTCCAGGAATCATCACACCAAGGTTCATAATGCCTGTTGCAAATGCATAATGTGCTGTTTTATGTTTTCCCGGTGCTATCTGCTGCATCATATACAGCATCAGCCCTACAAAACCAAACCCATAGCCAAAATATTCAACGACCACTGCAATGCTTACAGGAAGAAGAGTATCCGGCTGATAATGAGCTAATAAAGCATATACTACAAATGGAATATTAAAAGCGCAGCATAACCAGATTAACGATCTTTTTAATCCCCGGGCAGAAATAAAATATCCTGCTAAAACAGATCCTAAAATAAAGGCTGCAGAGCCGTAGGTTCCATAAATAAGCCCAATATCCGATGTAGATAACCCCAAACCTCCTGAAGTTCTCGAAGCTTTGAAAAACAAGGGTGCTATCTTGATAGCAAACCCTTCTGCAAAACGATACAAAATAATAAAGAGCACGGACCAGAGAATCTTCTTTTTTGTAAAAAATGAGGTGATTACCTCCACAAGTTCTTTACGGATATTTCCTGTAGTCTTCGCATTTTTCTGCTTTTCCCTATTATTTTCTTTTGGTAAAACAGAGTAATGATAAACACCCAAGATAAAGAATAAAAGCGCATAGACTCCCATAATGATCATCCAGGCTTTAGTAATCCCTTGTGTTTTTTCAAGTACTCCTGCAAAATAAACCAGAACTCCACTGCTAATAATTTTTGCCAGATTATAAAAGGCTCCCTGCCATCCAATATATTTTGCCTGTTCCTTATTTGTCAAAAAATTGATATAAGTTCCGTCTGCTGCAATATCATGAGTTGCTCCACAAAATGCAACAACTGCAAAAAGCGCGATGCTGTATTTGAAAAATCCAGGCAAAGGCAGGCTGAATGCAATTAATGCAAACAAAATCCCAATGGCAAACTGAGTGGCAACAACAAAAAACTTTTTGGTTTTATAAATCTCCAAAAAAGGACTCCAAAGGGGTTTTATAGTCCAGGAAAATAGAATAAGGGCTGTCCAGAAAGCAATCTTAGAATCCGAAACTCCCATGTCTTTATACATAATCCCGGAAACTGCATTAATCGTGACAAAGGGTACCCCCATTGCAAAATACAATGTTGAAATCCAGAAGATAAGTGGTATTGAACGAGTTCCGGAATTGTTTTTTCCCATGTTAAATTGATAGATACTAAAAAGAGGACATCTCAAAAGTTCCATTCCGAATTAAACGAAACATTGTGAGAAATAAAAAAATACTGTAATTTTTTATGCCGGAATGAAAAGCAGGTATCCATACCTTTCATTTGAGACGGCCTCTGTACTTTAAATTATTTATTGAGTTCCTATTATGGTTTTTTATCCCACCAAAGTTTTGTTCCTCCTGTATCAGGCCCATTCAGTGTTTGAAGGGCTCTTTGATAACCTGGGCCATTATTTTCACGGTATTTTAAAGGAATTGGTATTCTTCTGATAAAGCCTTGAGTACTGATCGTTCCTTGGCTGTTATTTATAATATTAGGGAATATTTTAGGATAACCTGTCCTTCTTTGCTCAGCCCATGCCTCAGAACCATTAGGATACAATGATATCCACTTTTGCGTAATGATACGCTCCAGCTTTCTTTCAAAATTTTCTCCATTATTCCATTGAATCGTAATCGTACTCAATATAGGATTACCAAGGTTTACATTGTTGGTTGGATTTTTAGGATCTACATAAGCTTGCTGTATGGAAGTCGCATCATTGATATAAGTGTTGTAGGCTGCCGATTTCCCCCACTCTTCCAAAGATGTTTGTACCCCTCTCTCATAGTTCGTTTTTGCATCTCCTGCTCCGGCATATCCCCTGATGGCTGCTTCAGCTTTTAAAAACCAGGTTTCTGCAGCAGTATATAATTTAGCCAATCCTTGAGTTTGTGAAAAATAATCACCATAAGCTGATTGGGCAATATTATTAGAGAAGCTACCATAACGATCTTTACTTCCTCCTAAGTCTATACCCAAACGGACTCCTATGTATTGATTGGCCACATCCGAATCAGTAGCTTTTGTAATATAGGAAGGAAGTCTTGGGTCATTATAACCATTAAGATAAGACGTTAGAGAAGCTCCCGCCTTACAGTCGGAATAGTTATATATTACAACATACACCGGAGATAGAGAGCCATAACGAACTGCTGCATTCTGCGCATTATTTTCAATAAAGCCAACAGGAGAACTTAATGCTTCTTCTGCGTACATCTTGGAACCAACAGGATCTACATAAGACATACGCATTGCAAGCCTTAACTTAAGAGAATTGGCAAATTTAGCCCACGATAATGGCTCTCCATTGAAGGTCGCATCAGATTTTTTAAGAACCGTTTTGTCCTCTACTCCTAAATTAGACTGTAAAACCTCAATAGCTTTCGATAGATCACGGATAAAGTATTTATAAGCATCTTGTTGCGAATCATAATCTACCGAATAATCGGAGTTTGATTGTCCAAATTTACTATAAATCACAGGGCCGTGTTTATCGGATACATTGGCGGCTGATAAAACTCTTATGATATTAAACACAGCATAACTTCCCTTAAAATCAACATTGGCGTATAGTTTCTTTTGAGTTTGTTCAAAATCAACATATCGCTGCATAGATTCTTCCAGTTGGTTTTTCATAATCCACTCATTCCACCCACTATTCATGAAATAATTATTATTCCAATTCCAACCTCCGGTCGCCGTACTAAAATACCCGCTATAAAAATCAGCGTTTAGATTATTTTGAAGCTGGTACATGTAATCTGTTTGGTAGACAATGTTTCTTTGTGCCAGATTTAGCCTGTTAACTAAGCCGGTAAAATCTGCTTGTAACACTTCATTGGTAACGTTGGCATACTCTGAGTTAATATCTCCAAAATCATTGGTACAAGAGCTAAGTCCAATACATAAGGACAGAGAAAAGCACACTTTTAATATATTGGCTTTCATAATTTTAAAAATTTAGTTTTACAGAACATCCTATTGAACGGGTAATTGGCATTCCATATGCATCTACCCCCACTCCACCTGGAGTAACACCGGAAACTTGCTCCGGATCAAAAGGTGCTTTTTTGTAGAAGAAGAATAAATTGGATCCGATAAGACTTACCGTTGCATCCTGCATATATTTTGAATTTACCTTAAAGGAATAAGAAAGAGAAACCTGTCTCAACCTTACAGCAGTTGCTTTATAAATATAAGCTTCATCTATATTAGGTGCATCCTGGCCACCGATACTTTCATAATATAGTTTAGCATCCGTTTTTCCTGTGTAAGGAGTTCCATCTTGATATACCGCATTAGGTATGCTCACCCCACCATTCTTTCTTGCATCCGCAGATCTTTGGCTTACGCCGGCATAATCGTATGCACCTTCCGAAAGACTCAAAACCTGTCCTCCGAATTTTCCGTCGATTAAGAAGCTTAAATTAATATTTTTATAGGTGAAAGAGTTATTAAATCCAATAATGAATTTCGGATTAGGATTTCCTAAATAAACATTATTATCAATATTCGTTAGCGGAACCCCCTTTTCATTAACGATAATTCGGCCTTCACCATCCCGCATAAATGCTCTACCATAGATATCGCCAAAAGAGCCACCTACTCTCAATTTATTATAAGTACTTCCTGCTAACGTAAATAGGGATTTGCTCGCATCATAAAAATTACCTGGTAGCAATTCTATAATTCTGTTCTTATTAGCAGAAGCATTGATTGTAGAAGTCCAGTTAAACGAAGCTCCTTTGAAAATATCATATGTTAAAGACGATTCAAATCCGGTATTTTGAATTTTTCCGGCATTCATATCGATCAGGGTTCCGGATTGATTACTCAATCCAGGAGCTGCTTCTACTTTTGTCAGATATTGATTAGACACATTAGAATTATAGTAGGTAAAATCAAAACTCAACCGGTTATTGAACATTCTGAATTCTGTTCCCACTTCAAAAGTTCTGTTTAATTCAGGCTTAGGAGTAAGCTCAGGATAACGTTCAAGATCCGGTAGGTTCGCACTGTTTCCAAATACCCCATTGTTAAATGTTGGCTGAGGATTAGCATAGGTAGGCTCTAAGGCGTTCCCAACCGTTGCGTAAGAAGCCCTGATTTTCCAGAAAGAAATATTCTTTGGCAGTTGAATAATATCACTTAGGATAAGATTCGCTCCAATAGATTCGTAATCAAATGCGTTCTGAGAACTTCCAAATAGCGTAGATGACCAATCATTTCGAAACGTCAGATCGATGTAGGCAAATTTCTTGTATCCAAAAGTTGTACTTGCAAATATAGATTTCGTTCTTGCATGCGGATAATAAATCTGGTAAGTATCGTTAGGCAGCCATTGCAAATTGTTCAGCTCAAAATAATTAGCATTCCTCAGATTATTGTTTTGGATTGTCGTAACCTTATCTTTTTTATCATTAATACTCGCTCCAACCGTAAAATCGAAACTTACATTATCCGAAATATGAGGGCTACCTATTAATAGGAAATCACCATACAATGCTGTAGTTTGAACATTATCATAAAACATTTTTCCATTAGGATTAGCCAGAAGACTAGCTGTATTGGCATATAGGTTCCTGCTTGTTTCTGCATTATAATAGGTATAGTTTCCTCTAACTTTGGCAGTCAGCCAGTCATTCATTGCATAGCTAAGTGAAATAGAAGTGTATAAATTCTTGTTATTGGAAACCACTTTATTTCTATTCAGTATCCAATAAGGATTTTGAGAATAAGGTCTGGTACTTCCTTTCGGATCAAACCAGTTTTGAGCTGGGATATATCTTTCCTGATCTAAATATTCATAATCTCTGTAACGGTCAAAATCTACCCCTCGTGGTAACGTATAAAGCTGGAATAATGGATTAAAATAAAGCCCAGGAGCCATTCTGTTTTCCACTTTCTGAATAGATCCCATCAAGTTGGCATCCAAGGTCAGTTTATCCTCCAGAAATTTACTGGAGTTTCTGAAATTAATATTATACTGATCAAATTTGGAAGTAGGAACAATTCCCTGATTCGTAGTATTTGCAAAAGAGAAGAAGTTTGTCGATTTTTGATTCCCTGCAGAAAAAGTCAAACTGTTCGTCCAGGTTGTTCCTGTACGAAGAAAATCTTTCGCATAATCTTTTGAACTTCCTGCCTTTCCCCAGCTTCCTGTAGATCCGGCAGTATTTGTATTTGGATTATAAGGAGTCGTTTGTAAAAATTCATGCTGCAACTTCGGCAGGCTATAAGCTCTGTCGAAGGTAATACTGGAAGAAAAGGAAATACTGCTTCTCCCAATAGCTCCTTTTTTTGTAGTGATCAAAATAGCACCGTTACTTCCCTGAGATCCATATAATGCTGCAGCAGAAGCTCCTTTTAGAAAGTTGATACTTTGGACATCCTCTGGATTAATAGTACTGAAAATATCTCCTGGATCGGTTCCTCCATTGTAAGATCCTGCGACAGGTGTTCCTGGAGACCCTGGAGCTCCACCAATAGAATTGATCACAGGAATACCATCAATAACCAAAAGAGGTGAGCTATTTCTGGTTGATTTATCACCTCTCATTATAACTCTTACTGATCCTCCGACACCTCCGGACGTTCTATTGATTTGCACATTGGAAACTTTCCCGTTGATCGAGTTTAAAAGATTGGGAGTCTTCACTTCCGTTAGCTCATCTCCGCCAATCTGCTGGCTGGAGTACGTCAAAGAACGTGCTTGCCTTTTTATACCCAAAGATGTCACAACAACCTCTTCAATATTGGCTGTTTTTGTTGAATCGGCAGGCTTTTTTTCTTGTGCATATCCAAACACAGAAAAAGCCAATAAAACCGGTATAGCAGTTTTTCTCATAGGTAGATTAAATAGTGTTTAATTTAGAATCGGTATTTTAAAGTCTGCTTTTACTTATAAAGCAAGTCCACTTTATTTTGCTTACTATTTATGCATCATAAATATCAAACAATTAAAGTTTTGTTAAAATTTAATTCATATTGACAAATCTAATTTTTGTGTGCAATCCGATATAATACTATTTTATCATAAAACGATATTATTTTTTCTAAGGTTTTCAAGACAACCTTTCTACATACTGGAATCCAGTACTTTATGACACTTTTCAGAATTTACAATATGAGCAATTTTTAATGTTTTTTATAGTCAAAAAGTGATTTATGCTTATTTTTCATCATTATCCTCATAGATTTGAGACTTAAAAAACAAAATCCGGATACCTAAATCCGGACTCAGAGCCTGTAAAAGCTCTTTTATAAATAAAACTTTATTCGATTTTTTTCACACCCTTGAATTGTTCTTTAAATTCTGTAGGAGTTGTTTTTTTAATGGCTTTAAACACCTTGTTAAAATTAGCTATATTGTTGAAACCTGCTTCAAAAGCTATTTCGGAAATGGTAAGATTTTTTTCCATCAACCACCGGGCAGCATAACTAATGCGGATCTCATTCAGGTAGTTCACAAATGTTTTGCCCGTTCTCTTTTTAATGAACCTATTGAAAGTCACACTGCTCATATTGATTAATGAAGCCACATCATCCAGTGTTATTTTATTCTCAAAATTTTTATGTACGAAATCATGGACAATTTTCATTTTATCATTATCGACAAATGTTTCCAGCTCTATACTATAAGATGATAAAAGTGTTTTATTTTCAGCAGTGGCCAATTCATTAAGAATTTTCATAATCTCGATGAAAGATTCAAAGCTATTCATCTTAGATAAATTAAGAAACGATTCCTTCAGTCTTTCAGCAGTCTCCTTTGAGAACATAATTCCTCTTATAGATTCTTTGATCAGATTGTTAATCGGTTTCAGAATATTTTTCTGCATCAGGGACTGGTTAAAAAAATCCTGATTGAACTGTACTACAATTTCGTATGTCTTTTTGTTCTTACATCTGTAATTTGCCCAACAATGAGGAAGGTTAGGTCCGACCAGTACCAATTCTATGTCTCCAATCTCTCCTGTATGATCTCCGACCATACGGCGGTATCCCTTTCCCTTGTAGATAAAGTTAATTTCGATTTCCGGATGATAATGGTAAGGAAAATCAAATGATGTTTTTATCCTGTCGAATACAAGAAAACTGTCTTCGGGAGATAGTGGAGTTATTTCTCTCAAAATATTTTCTAGACTGTTCATATCATTATCTAAAGGAAATTAAAATTATTCAAAAGTAAAAACACAGAAAAAGAATTCTCGGAAATATATAAATTTTTATGCTTACATTCATGATACGAACAATTAATACAACGGACATCAAGCTTTTTCGTATCTTTATTGTTAAAGTATTTCAATGCTGCCACAAAATTTTGTTTTTGAAGACCCTTATAAAAAATTTGGATACACTATTTTTTCTCAGGAAAATGTGGATACTCTTAAAGAACAGAAGTTTCGTTCCGAGATCAAAGTTTTTTTTGTTCCTGCAGGATATGAGCTCAGCGTGGATTTTAATCACTACAAAACAGAAACTCCCACCTTATTTTTTCTTACAAACCAATATCTGAATGTAACCAAAGGAAATAAAGACGAATCTGTTCTTCTCTATTATAACAGAGACTTTTATTGCATTCAGATCCATGATAAAGAAGTAGCTTGTGACGGGCTTCTTTTTCACAACATTTTTGAAATTCCAAAAGTAGACCTCAGCCATGATGAAGCTCTTATCATTAAAGATCTGCTGAAAAATATAAAGAACGAACTTGAATGGAAACAGTCTTCAAACGAAGAAATGATCAGAACTTATCTGAAACAGATTATTATTCATTCTACACGAAAGTGGAAAAAACAAAACCTGGAGACAGAAGTAGTTCATATTCCACATAATGAGCTTGATATTTTCAGAGACTTCAGCAGAAATCTTGAAATACACTTCAGGGAAAAGCATAACGTAGCCGACTATGCAGAGATCCTGCATATCTCACCCAAAACACTCACCCACAAATTCAAACATCTGAATCTGGATTCGCCGAACCAACTGATCATTAACAGAATATTGCTGGAAGCTAAAAGACTTCTTTTTTATACGGATAAACCCGTAAAAGAAATTGCTTATGATCTGGGATACGAAGACCCTGCCTATTTCAATAGATTATTTACCAATAAGGTCGGTAGTACACCGGCAAATTTTAAAAAAAATTATGCTTCGGGAAAAAAGTACAATATTTAAACCTTTTTATCTATTGAATCCAACCCTTAAACACAATATCTTTGTCATATCAAAATTAATTTAATACAACTAAAAAGCAAAACATTATGAGACGTAACGCAACAGCCGTTTGGAACGGCACCATCAAAGAAGGAAACGGACATTTAACAACACAAAGTACAACATTAAACGAGACTCAGTATTCTTTTAACAGCCGTTTTGCAGATGGCGTAGGAACCAATCCTGAAGAGCTATTAGCTGCAGCCCATGCAGGATGCTTTACCATGAAACTAAGTGCAGAGCTATCTCAAGCCGGTTTTACTCCTGAGGAATTAAAAACCACTTCTGTCATCACACTGGATCCGAGCATTGGAAAAATTACAAAGTCTGAATTGACATTAACGGCAAAAGTTTCTGGGATTTCAGAAGAAGAGTTCCAAAAGTTTGCTAAAATAGCAGAGGAAGGATGCCCGGTAAGCGCTGCTTTCAATTTTGAAATTACATTGAATGCGACTTTAGCTTAGTATTCAATATTTAAATAAATGAATATAAGTCTGGGTATTTTTTGTCCCAGACTTCATTTTTAAATAAAATATACCGTTTGGTATATTTTTGTATCTTTGCTTATAAGTTCATCATGATGTCAAAAGCTGAAAAAACGAAAAAGTTCATTATTGAGACAACAGCTCCTTTATTTAATAAGAAAGGCTATCTCTCAACGACGCTTTCAGATATAACGGAGGCTACGGGATTAACGAAAGGCAGTATTTATGGTAATTTCGAAAGCAGAGATGAAGTGGCCCTTAAAGCATATCAATACAATTCGACTTTGCTAAGTACGAATATGTCTCATACTTTAGGAGAGGAATTTCCTGCTGCTATAGATAAATTAAAAGCTTTTGTCAATTTTTACCGTACAAGCTGGAAAGCTGTTTTTCTTAACGGAGGCTGTCCTCTGATGAATGCTGCTACAGAAGCAGATGATACTTTTCCTGAACTCAAAAAACAGGTAAATCTCTCTTTTGAAGGATGGATAAAAAAAATTTCAACAGTAATCACCGAAGGCCAACAAAATGGGGAATTGAATAAGAATGTAAATGCTGAAGACATCGCATCCTTGTTTATCATGCTTACGGAAGGAGGTATTTTACTGTCTAAAACAACCGGTGACGAATCTTATTTAAATCTTGCTTTAGACCGGGTACTGCTTATTATAAACCAGGAACTTAACATCATTCCATCATAAATTTTACCTTATGGAAACAAAAAAAGTGGCTATCGTAGGATACAACAGAATTCCTTTTGCCAGAATGAATACCGCCTATGCAGATGCAGGAAATCAGGATTTATTGCTTTCTGCATTAAACGGATTAATAGACCGTTATCATTTAAAAGGAAAACTCCTGGGTGAAGTAGCAGGCGGAGCGGTTATCAAACATATTTCTGAAAGCAACCTCATCAGAGAGACTGTCATGAATACTTCGCTGGATCAGGCAACACCTGCCTGCGACCTTCAGCAAGCCTGCGATACAGGAATCGAAGCAGCGATCTATATCGGAAATAAAATTGCCCTGGGACAGATCGAAAGTGGAATTGCCTGCGGTGTTGAAGCCATGAGCAATATTCCTTTCGAGTCATCTGCAAGATTGCGAAAAGCACTGCTTAAAGCCAATAATGAAAAATCCGCGTTTGGAAAATTAAAACAGCTTTTAACTCCCTCACTTAAAGACTGGATGCCTATTCCTTATAAAGGACAAGAACCTAAAACAGGGTTGGTAATGGGTGAGCACACAGAGATCACTGCAAAGTATTATCAGATCTCCCGTGAAGACCAGGATGAGCTAGCCTTTAAAAGCCACCAAAATATGGCAAAAGCTTATGACGAAGGATTTTTCAATGATATGATCACCCCTGCTTTTGGACTTGATAAAGATAATAACTTACGCCGTGACACAAGTCTGGAGAAATTATCCCAGCTGAAACCGGCTTTTGATAAACAAAACGGAACGCTGACAGCAGGAAATTCCACACCTTTTACAGATGGAGCTGCAGCTATTTTACTGGCCAGTGAAGAATGGGCAAAAGCTAACAACCTTCCCGTTTTAGCCTATATCACATTTTCCGAATTAGCTGGAATAGAGTATGTTGAAAACAAACAAAATCTACTTTTAGCCCCCGCCTTTGCAGCGGAAAGAATGCTGAAAAAAGCAGAAATGAACCTGGAAGATTTTGATTATTATGAAATCCATGAAGCATTTGCTGCTCAGGTTCTGGCAACCCTTAAAATTTGGGAAAATGATGATCTTGCTAAAAAATTCGGCCTTGAAAAAGCATTAGGAAAAATAGACCGAAGCAAACTTAATGTCAAAGGGGGCAGCCTCGCTGCTGCTCATCCATTTGCAGCAACAGGTGGTAGAATTATTGCAACACTTGCTAAGTTACTTCATGAAAAAGGAAGCGGGAAAGGATTTATATCCATTTGTGCAGCAAGAGGTCAGGGAATCACTATGATTTTAGAAAAATAAGATTTAAAGATATGGATCGTTTAGAACAGTTACGACAATTCATCGGTAAAGAATTTGATCAGTCTCCATCTCCATTTATGAAATGGCTCAACCCTATCGTTATTTCCGTAGAAGAGGGACAACTGGAGTTTCAATATACAGTAAGGCCTGAGTGGCTTAATCCTATTGGGAATCTTCATGGTGGAGTAACCGTAGCAATCGTTGACGATATTATCGGAGCTACTATGTTTTCATTAAATGAAAATTCTTTTATAACAACGATAAATAATGTGATCGATTATTTCTCAACTGCAAAAGAAAGTGATAATATTGTAGCCGAAACTAAAATCATTAAGAGAGGAAGGCAATTTGTAAATGCCCAATGCGAAATATGGAACGCAGACAAAACAAGATTGATTGCCAGGGGGACCTCTAATTTATTTAAAATTAATAACTAAATATGAAAAGAGTTGTCATTACAGGACTAGGTGCAGTAACACCTTTGGGAAACAATGTCGAAGAATTTTGGCAAAATAGTATTAACGGCGTTAGTGGAGCCGCATTAATCAAGCATTTCGATGCAGAAAAATTTAAAGTGCATTTTGCATGTGAGGTAAAGAATTTTGAGCCTAAAACCCATTTGACTCATAATGAGATAAAAAGAAGTGACCTATTCACGCAATACGCACTTTATGCTTCAGCGGAAGCAATCCAGGATTCAGGCCTTGAGCTTGAAAATATGGACCCTTTTGATACAGGTGTAATATGGGGAACAGGACAAGGAGGAATGCTTACTTTTGAAAATGAAGTAGCAGAATATTATGGTAGCGATGGAACGCCACGTTTCAACCCATTCTTCGTTCCTAAATTTATTGCCAATATGGCTTCGGGAATGATCTCCATGAAATATGGACTTCAAGGAGTTAACTATACAACCGTTTCTGCATGTGCTACCGGAAATACAGCACTAATGGATGCTTTTAATTATATCCGTTTGGGCAAAGCAAAAGTAATTATCAGCGGTGGCTCTGAAGCAGGAATTACCCCCGCATCAGTAGGCGGATTCTCGGGTATGAAAGCAATGTCTACCAGAAATGATGATTTTGCGACTGCCAGCCGTCCTTATGATATAGATCGCGATGGCTTTGTCATTGGGGAAGGTGCGGGAGCACTTATTCTTGAGGAATATGAGCATGCCAAAAGCAGAGGAGCAACTATTTATGCTGAATTGGTAGGGGCAGCAATGACTGCAGATGCTTATCACATGACGGCGCCGCATCCGGAAGGAGCAGGAGCTATTAAGGCAATGAGATTAGCTCTTAAAGAAGCTGGAGTTAATGCTGAAGATATCGATTATATTAACCCACATGCTACCTCAACTCCTTTAGGCGATTTAATTGAATTAAAAGCAATCAGCAGTATTTTCAAGGGAAGTAAAAAGCTTGATATCAGTGGAACTAAGTCTATGACCGGGCATTTATTAGGTGCGGCAGGGGCAGCGGAAGCAATACTTTCGATAAAAGCTATTCAAAATGGTATTATCCCGCCAACTATCAATATGCACACCATTGATCCGAATATTCCAACCGATGTGAATATCGTCTTCAATGAAGCTAAAGAAAAAGATATTACTTACGCATTGAGTAATGCGTTTGGATTTGGAGGGCACAATGCTACCGTAGTCTTTAAGAAATTCAATCATTAATCCGTCTCGCGGATCTCAAATACAATAAAAGCAGTCAAAATTGACTGCTTTTTAATTTTATTCAGATTCCGGAATAAAAAAATCATCCGCACCCTCAGCAATTGGAATATAAAGCCGCTCCCATTTGTCTCCTTCCATGATATCCCAACTATGCCCAACACCATCAGTATCCTCTGCTATTAAAATTATTCCCGGTTTAATCAGAAATGTAGAACCATCACTAACTTTGAATAAAATATTTCCTTTTAATGTCACCACATATTGTCTCCTCGGAGCCGGGTGTACATTCTTTTCCCAATCTTCTGTTATGATACTGATCCAGAAGCTTGTGGTATTCATAGGCGTCAAAGTGGGAATTTTCCCTTGCTGGAAACAACTTCCCCCATCGGCTGTACTCATCAACCTGAATGCAGGAATAAACTCACTTTTAACATCCATAATATTATTTTATAAGAAATGATACAGCTCTTTCAAAACAGCATCATTTGCTCTTTTTATTATTCTAAATTAAGACCTTAACCATTCTGAAGAAGAAAGGTAGTTCTGGTCAGGATAATAAATAAAAAGACAATTTCTTCCTTTAATCGTATTGATAATAGGCATCGTAAGGTCCTTCGGAATAGCCGGACAACCCCAGCTTCTTCCAATCCTTTTATGCATTGAAGCAAATGATTCACTTACATAATTTGCCCCATGCATGACAATGGCTCTTTTATATGCAGCATCATTAAATCCTTTATCCATTCCCAAAAGTCTCAAAGAATATCCGTTATCCCCATTATAGGTAGCATCTGTAATATAGAATCCCATGCTGCTTTGAAGAGAACTTTCGGTATTTGAAAAGTTGGTTGCAAATTCCTCCCCTGTATTTTTCCCGTGGGCAACCAATGAATTGAATAGTACTTTTTTCTCTTCCGTATCAATTACCCAAAGCCTTTTCATATTGGAAGACATAGAAAAATCGCAGATAGTCAATAAGTGCGAATCCTGATTCAGCAATCCTGCCTTTTTCAAATTTTCAAATCCTGTTAAAGCTCTGTAGAACACTTCCTGATTGAGTTCATGTCCCGGTTCAAATGTAATTGATTTATATAATTCTTCTGATGAAGATCCTGTATTGGACGCCTTCCCAGATTTCGTGTCAGCTAATCTTTCAATTTTTTTTGTGCTTATGGTTTCACTTTTTAAATTCCCTTTTTCAGGAGAAAGATAAAACGAAGTGGTGACCATATATGCAAAGCCTAACAGGCTATATAATCCTTTCATTCAATACTATGTAAATATAAATTAGTGGGGCAAAATTATAAAAACATAATTACCAGCAGGTTATAAATCCACAAAGTTTAACTGAATTTAAGAAACTTTAACTTCCTGATTTCGTGAATTAAAGCATCTATTTTTGTGAATCCGGGACGAATTCCAAGCTCACAGAATTCATGCAATACCTCAGCCCTGTCGGCTTCGGTCCATCATCAAAAATATGCCCCAGATGGGAATCACATCTCTTGCAAAGTACCTCTACTCTTTCCATTCCATAACTGGAATCTTTTTTATAATACACCCCTTCTTTATCGGCTTCAAAAAAGCTCGCCCAACCACAGCTGCTTGCAAACTTTGAGGTAGAACGGAACAAATGATGACCACATACGGCACAATAATAGTCTCCTATTTCATCAAATTCATTGTATTTTCCTGTAAAAGCTCTTTCTGTAGCTGCTTCTCTTGCTACTGCATACAGATCGGGAGCCAGAATTTTTTTCCATTCTTCATTGGAAACATTCAGTTTTGTAGTATCAGTTCTAGAATAGTATGGATTGTTTTTTGCTTCTTTATTTTCCATAGGACTGGTTTTAATAGGTTGATGGTTCTGCGAACATGCCTGCAGAAAGATTAATATAATCGTTGAAACTAAAAATCTCATCGTAAATCTTATTTATTTAACCATATAAGTTGAAAATTAAAGCTTAGGTGTCCTTATAATAACAAAACAAGTAACTTAATTAACATTAACTTAAGTGTTAAATCCTTCAGGCTTAAACGCTTTTATTTAAAGTTAAACGGTTTCATAACCAAATTTACTAAATTTGATCATATGAATGATGAAGCTAAAAGAAAACAATTAAGAAAATATAAGGCTTTTGCTACAGGATTATTTGTATTGATGGCGGTTATTTTCGTCATTACCACCATCTTGCAGAAAACCAATACGTCCCATTGGATAGGATATGTCCGAGCCTTTGCCGAAGCTGCAATGGTAGGAGCATTGGCTGACTGGTTTGCTGTAACAGCCCTGTTTCGCCATCCCCTTGGCTTACCCATCCCCCATACCAACCTGATTGAAAACAGCAAGGAAAGGCTTGGAGACAACCTGGGAAGTTTTGTGGTTACAAACTTTCTATCTCCTCAAAATATCCGCCCATACATTCAAAAACTTAAAGTTTCAAATTTTGTTGGTGAATGGCTGACGAAGGAAAAAAACCAGGAAATCCTTATTAAAAACCTTTCAGATATCGTTCTGGACATTTTGAATAAACTAGACGACTCTGTCGTGAGTGGTTTTATCAGTAAAAAAGTTTCGGAAATGACCAATAACATCAAACTCAATGTGATTATTGGAAATGGAATCAATTACCTGCTGGATAAAAATGATCATCAAAGAATCATCACCAATCTTTCAAAACAAATCAAAGATTATATTATTGAAAATGATGATATGATTCAGGATCGTGTCAAAAAAGGAAGTTATTCTTTTATTCCTTCATTTGTAGATAACAAAATAGCTGAAAAAATCGCAAGCGGGCTTTCGGATTTCTTCGGAGAAGTAGAAGAAGATCCTCAGCATGAAATAAGATCTTTAATTACCAAAAAGATTTATGAGTTTTCAATGGACTTAAAGGAAGACCCTAAATGGGAAGATGAATTCAAAAACATCAAAAACGGATTGCTGAAAAATGACAAACTGAATGAATATTCCAATGACATCTGGGTATCCATTAAAAGCACCCTGACAAAAGAACTTCAGGAAGACCAGTCTTCTCTTAAAAAGTATATTTCTAAAAACCTGGAGGAGTTTGCACAAAATTTAAAAACTGACGAACAGCTTCAGAATAAAATAGACCAGTGGGTACGGGTTACCGCTTATAAGTATATTTTAAAAAACACCCACCAATTCGGGAACCTCATCAGCTCCACAGTAGGGAACTGGAAAGGAAAAGAACTTAGTGAAAAAATGGAACTGGAAGTAGGAAAAGATTTACAGTTTATCCGGATAAATGGTACTTTGGTTGGAGGATTAGTCGGTCTGATCATATATACCATCGCTAATTTCTTTATTTGATAAAAAAGACAACAACAAATCCTGCTTATACCTTGGTTGTAGATATTAATAATGCTTCGGTTATAAAATCGAAACAGATTTAAACATAGAAAACTTTTATTTAGCCCCTAAAGGAGAAATCTCTTGCTGTATTATTTAATTATTGGAGGCCATTCAAATCGCAATCTTGTCATTCTGTAGGAATCTAAGCAAAGTTAGAAGCGGTTGCAATTCGTGCTGAGATTCCTACGGAATGACAAAAGGGGATTAGCTTTTGGGATTAATCGTAATCCGATATCATTTCAACGATAAAGAAGTCATAAAAATAAAATAGCCCAACCTCAATATAATTTTTATCTCGGTAATCTGGAAGCCCTTTTCAAAAGCTCCTTATTGATCTCGTTAATCAATTCCGGGCCTTCGTAGATAAACCCTGTATAAAGCTGTATCAGGCTCGCTCCGGCATCCAGTTTCTCAATCGCATCTTTTGCAGAATGAATTCCACCAACCCCAATAATTGGAAATGCCCTACCGCTTTTCTCAGAAAGAAAACGGATGACTTCGGTTGATCTTTTTGTTAAAGGTTTTCCTGAAAGCCCTCCTGTCTCCGATTGGTTTTCAGAAATAAGATTTTCGCGTGAAAGCGTTGTATTGGTAGCAATAACACCAGCAATTTTTGTCTCCTTGACAATATCAATAATATCCAATAATTGATCATCAGATAAATCTGGAGCTATTTTTAAAAGAATTGGCTTTGAATTGGGTTTTTTCGCGTTCATCTTCTGTAAGGTCCCTAAAAGTTGTGTTAAAGGTTCTTTATCCTGAAGCTCGCGAAGGTTTGGAGTATTAGGAGAACTTACGTTCACCACAAAGTAATCTACGTAAGGAAAAAGCTTTTCAAAACAAATTTTGTAATCGTTTACTGCTTCCTCATTAGGAGTTACTTTATTTTTACCGATGTTTCCACCGATCAATACATTTTTATTTTTCTTAAGTCTTTCAACTGCAGCATCTACTCCTTCATTATTGAATCCCATTCTATTGATGATCGCAGAATCTTCTTTCAAACGGAAAAGTCTTTTCTTATCATTCCCTGGCTGTCCTTTTGGTGTCAGCGTTCCAATTTCCACAAAGCCAAATCCAAGATCTGAAAGCTCTTCAAAAAGGACAGCATTTTTATCAAAACCAGCTGCCAGTCCAACCGGATTTTTAAATTTCAATCCGAAAACTTCTCTTTCCAGACGTTTATCTTCAATTGGGTTAGGGAAAAATAATTGGGTTAGAAATCCAAAATTTTTAAGCATTGAAAATGTTAAATAATGAACTTCCTCGGGATCAAATTTGAACAGAATAGGTCTGATGATACTTTTGTACATTGAAAAAAAGTTTGACAAAAATACTCAAATTAAAATCAATTGTCATAATAACTTATGATATTTTATCAAAAAATGAAATCAAACTACCACATGTCAATGGTTAAGAATATGAACTCAAATCGAAATTTAAAATATCTCCTACTCTTTTAAATTCACTATCGACAGTTGCATTTACCGTAATTCTTTGGTTAGAAATAGGGTGATTAAAAACCAATTGATGGGCGTGAAGCGTCATTTTGTTGATGCCAAATGTTTGAAGCCACAACTTATTTTGTTTGTTGCATCCGTGCTTACGACAACCTAGAATAGGGTGTAAAATGTGCTTAAAATGTTTTCTCAACTGATGAAACCTTCCTGTTTCAGGAATGGCTTCAACTAAACAATATCTTGAAGTTTGATGTTTTAAAAAAGGTAATTCTATTTCTGAAGTCTGTAAACGATGATAATACGTAATCGCGTTTTGCCTGACTTCGTTTTCATTAATTAAATCATAATCAATAGTTTCTTCTTCTTTTGCCCAACCACGAAGAATTGCGATGTATTTCTTTTCAACCTGTCGTGTAGCAAATTCCTCACTCATGATTTTCAACGTTTCTTTATCTAAAGTGAACAGCAAAACACCCGAAGTTTTTCGGTCAAGGCGATGTACGGGAAAAACATATTGCCCAATCTGCTTTCTCAATTCCTGGATAGCATAAGTATCTGCTTCCCCAGAATAAAAAGACTTATGTACCAATAATCCGCTTGGTTTATTAATAGCAATAAGATGTTCGTCGCGGTAAAGAATTTCTAACATGGGACAAAAGTAGAAATTTTCGACTGATCTGGCAGTGGATTGTAACGGCATCCTTTTGCCAAGCAAAAATATAATGGAAAACAGCTTTCTCACTCATGATAAACCTCATCTGAAATCCTCATGAATTTTATTATTTTCGCGAAAATTATTTTCATGAAAAAACAACTATTCTTTGTGCTTTTGCTAAGCCTTATTTCACTTAGCTCTTATGCACAGGCGTCTGATTCTATTCAACTAGGCACAACCAATAAAACTCTTTTTATCAAAGGAAATCAAACCTTTAAATATTCTGAATATAAAAAGGTATTCAGTAATCCTGATGCTTTAAAGTATGCAAAAAAAGCACGCTCAAAATCTACTCTGGGAAATATCTTTGGATTCACAGGAGGGGCTTTAATGGGAGCAGGCCTGGTAAAAGCATTACAAAAAGATAAAACGATATACACGAACCTTGGAGATGGTAGGGCAGCTTCCATGACCTATAAAAATAATTATGGAGGATGGGCTCTCGTAGGAATTGGAGCAGGTGTTACTATTGTCGGGATTGTCATTAATTCCGGAACAAAAAAACAACTGAAAAAAGCAATCGATCTTGAAAATAGCTCTGAGACAAAGGATCTGACTTATTATAAGGTGGGATTCATCGGTAACGGAGCCTATTTAAGCTATAACTTTTAGGTAATACATAAGAAAAGGCAGTTTTTTAACTGCTTTTTTTGTTGAATTCCATGAATTTGGAATCCAAATTCATATTTTTGCACATTAGACGTTAAAAAAATTATGGCAAAGCAAGAAGATGTTTTCAAGAAAGTGATTTCTCACGCTAAAGAGTATGGTTTTATTTTCCCTTCCAGTGAGATCTATGATGGTTTATCCGCTGTTTATGATTATGGGCAAAATGGTGCTGAACTGAAAAATAATATCAAACAATATTGGTGGAAAGCTATGGTACAGCTTAACGAAAATATTGTGGGTATTGATTCGGCCATCCTTATGCACCCTACTACCTGGAAAGCCTCAGGCCACGTAGACGCTTTCAATGATCCATTGATTGACAATAAAGATTCAAAAAAACGTTTCAGAGCTGACGTTTTGGTAGAAGACTATTGCGCCAAAATTGAAGACAAGGAAAACAAAGAGATTGAAAAGGCAGCCAAAAGATTCGGAGATTCTTTTGATAAGGCTCAGTTTGAAGCTACTAATCCAAAAATTTTAGAATACAGAGCAAAAAGAGAGGCTATTCTTTCAAGATTAGCAAAATCTCTGGAGAACGAAGATCTTGCTGATGTAAAAGCCTTGATTGAGGAACTTGAAATTGCAGATCCTGATACAGGTTCTAAAAACTGGACTGATGTAAGACAGTTCAACCTAATGTTTGGAACTAAACTCGGAGCTTCTGCAGAAAATGCGATGGATCTTTATTTAAGACCAGAAACAGCTCAGGGTATCTTTGTTAACTTCTTAAATGTACAAAAAACATCACGTCACAGACTTCCTTTTGGTATTGCCCAAATTGGTAAGGCATTCAGAAACGAGATCGTTGCAAGACAGTTTATTTTCAGAATGCGTGAATTTGAACAAATGGAAATGCAATTCTTTGTAGCTCCGGGAACAGAGCTTGAATTCTACGAACAGTGGAAAACCAAACGTCTGAACTGGCACCTTGCTTTAGGTTTAGGAGACAGCAATTACAGATTCCATGACCATGAAAAGCTGGCACATTACGCTAACGCTGCAGCTGATATCGAATTTAATTTCCCGTTTGGATTCAAAGAATTAGAAGGTATTCACTCAAGAACTGATTTCGATTTAAAAGCTCATGAAAAGCATTCAGGAAGAAAACTTCAGTTCTTCGATCCGGAAAGAAATGAAAACTACGTTCCTTATGTAGTAGAAACTTCTGTGGGTCTGGACAGATTATTCCTTTCCATATTCTCTCACTGTTTAAAAGACGAAGTACTGGAAGATGGCTCTGAAAGAACCGTATTATCCCTACCTCCGGCTTTAGCTCCAGTGAAGGCAGCCATTCTTCCATTGATGAAGAAAGATGGTTTGGCAGAGTATGCTGAGAAAATATTCAATGATCTGAAATATGATTTCAACTTATTCTATGAAGAAAAAGATGCTATTGGAAAACGATACAGAAGACAGGATGCCATCGGTACTCCTTATTGTATTACGGTAGACCATGATTCCCTTAACGATCATACGGTAACGATACGAGACAGAGATACAATGCAGCAGGAAAGAGTTCCGGTATCTGAGCTCAGAAGGATCATCGATGAGAAAACCAATTTCAGAAATTTACTTTCGAAAATATAAATATTATAAGGAGGCTGTTTCACTTTTGAGACAGCCTCTTTTTTATTTTGGTGACGAAATTCCCCCATAAAATATTCGGGCATTTATATGGAGAATGATCTATTCTCTAACTTTATCAATCTGATAATCCTATTTTTGGCTTTTGACATCTGTTCTTTTTACTTAATATCAAATAAATTAGTATTTTTGGCAGAATTTGAATTAAAATGATAACCATGAAAAAACTATTTATTTCGTCGCTGGTTTTAGCAGCGATGTCAAGTTGCGGTTCTTCGGATGATACTTTACCTGAAGTAAACAACAACAACAATGGAGGCACACCTCTTCTTTTAACAAAAGCCACTGAAGTTACAGATGACGGACAAACATACACAGTACAGTTTAAGTATGATGGTGATCGTTTAATCGAGTCATACAATAATGTTGAACAGGAGAAAACAGTTTATACTTATAATGGGGATAATATTATCAAAACTGAAGACTATGAGGCTGGTGTCATGAAAATGATGCGCGAATTCACTTATACCAACGGTAGAGTGAGTTCTGAAAAGGTAACCAATAAAAATGCCGGAACGCTGGTATATACAAAAGCCTTTCAATACATAAGTGCAACTCATGTTAAGTTTAACGAATACTCAAGTTCTACGTTTAACCCATCAACAGGGGTACACTCTGATATTAAATTTTCACAGAACGATGTACAGCTGTCATCTGGAGGTAATATTGCAACAATGGTATCTGTTGATAATGGAAGAACAACAACCTCTACCTATAATTACGATACCAAGAACCATCCTATGAAAAATATAAGAGGGTACTTAAAAATAGATTTATTTTATTTAAGTGATGGTGAATTGGGATACAATAATCTACTCAATATGAGCAGTAATTATTCCGGAACAGTTTCCGGAAGTCTTGGGTCTACTGCTACGCATACTTATAATGCCAATAACTTTCCTACAAAAACGGTTATGAACTATACATCTACTACATTCCCTGCAAGTTCAACGACTTATACTTATGAGTATAATCAATAATTTTATGCCGTTTTCAAAATATTTAGCCTTGATTTTTTCAAGGCTTTTTTTATATCCTTTTTTTAAATAGATTTGTTTTTAAACCAATTCCGATATATTTATGGGACTGCTTATTTTGCAAGGCTTTTTAATTTGTATTATCGTGCTGATTATCCTTATGTATATTCTGGGATACGGCTACTTGTTTAATGGGATTTCTAAAACCTACCTGAGGGGGAAATTAAGTGCCAACATTGATGATGGAAAACTCTTTACCAGCAATCCAATTACGACTGAAAGCCCTAGGCTCTGGGAAGAAGACCCTTTGTATAATAAAATAGAATTGCCCAAAAACATTCTTGATGATTTAACTCATTCTAACACCGCTTCCTTTTTAGTCATTAAAGACGGAAAACTAATTCATGAGCAATATTGGAACGGATATACTCAGCTTTCCAAAACCAATTCTTTCTCTATGGCCAAAGCGGTTACAGTAATGCTTTTGGGAAAAGCCCTGGAGGAGGGTAAAATAAAAAATATTGATGAAAAGTTTACCGATTTCTTTGAAGATTTTAAACAGAAAAAATTCGGAACTGATCTGACATTAAAAAATCTGGCGCAAATGGAAGCAGCTCTGGATTGGGATGAGGATTACAAAAACCCTTTTCTTCCCAACGCGAAAGCTTATTATGGAAGAAGCCTTGCCAAAGCAGCTTTTTCCAGAAAGCTTACTGCAGAACCCGGTAAACAATTTGAATATCAAAGCGGAGCTACTCAGCTATTAGGTTTTGCCATTCAAAAAGCGGTTAACCAGACATTGGCAAGTTATCTATCCGAAAAGTTCTGGACTCCATTGGGGATGGAACAAAATGCGGAATGGAGTACGGACGAAAGCGGAATGGAAAAAACATACTGCTGTATTCATTCCAATGCAAGAGATTTCGCTAAGCTAGGGCAGCTATTTCTCGATAATGGAAAGGCAGATGATGTCCAGGTGCTTAATTCCGATTTTATTGAACAAATGAGAACTCCTACCGAAAACTCAGAAGACATTTATGGGATGGGGCTTTGGATTAACCACGACAATCCAATAAAGCATTACTACTTTTTAGGCCTTCAGGGGCAATATATCATCATGGTTCCGGATCACAAGATGGTTATTGTAAGAACCGGAAGCTATGAAAACTTACCTAAGAATGACAGAGGAAGACCTGATCAGGTAAAATTTCTAGTCAACGAAACCGTACAACTATTTCAGTAAAAAGATGGAAAAATACAGCCAAAAAATCGACGAATACATTGAAAAATCCCAGGATTTTGCGAAGCCTATTTTAAATTACATCCGTGAAACCGTTCATGAGTTCTGTCCGGATGTTGAAGAAACGATGAAATGGAATTTTCCTCATTTTATCTACAAAGGAAAGAATCTTTGTGCGATGGCTTCATTTAAGCAACATTGTACTTTTGGATTCTGGTTGGAAAAAGAAATGAAAACGATGCGGGAAACCACCCGGGATATTGAAAAAAACTCGATGTTCAGCCTGGGCAAAATCACAAAAATTCAGGATCTCCCTTCAAAACCTCAGCTAAAAAAAGCGATATTGGAAGCAATGGAACTTAATGATATGGGAGTTACTCTTAAAAAAGCACCTGTTTCCAAAACCGAAGCTATAATTCATGAAGACTTTCAAAAAGCATTAAACGATCATAAAAAAGCATTGGAGGTTTTCCACAACGCCTCTCTTTCTTTCAGAAAAGAATATGCGCTATGGATTTCGGAGGCCAAAACGGAGGCCACAAGAAATAAAAGAATAGAACAGGCTTTGGAATGGATTGCAGGAGGAAAAGGAAGAAACTGGAAATATGAGAAAAAACCTTCTTAACCTAAAATCTTAGTGGAATCTGAAATTAGCTTCAGGAAGCGTATTATTTTTTAAAAAAGTTTCATACTCGGGAGATAGTTTTGCGCGTCCAAAAGTGTTTTCCCCACTCATACTTCCGAGACGAACTTTATCCTTTCCAAACTTTTTATTCATAGCATCCATCGCTCTCATTACTGGCAAATGCTGATTTTGTGTATCTTCTTCAAATAAACTGATCAGCCTCTCGCTTTCAGGAACAAAATCATTGACAATTACTCCGGCTTTCTTATAATGAAATCCTTGTTTATAAATAAGCTCGAAAAGCTCATTCACCACTCTCCCAATAAGAATAGATGAGTTCGTAGGATTGGGAAGAACCTGAGTAATGGCTTTTTTATATTCCGGAAGGTCTTTTCTGAATCGATTGGTCTGTACAAAAACCGTAATCATTTTACAACAGGTATTTTGCTTTCTCAGCCGTTCAGAACAATACATCCCAAAAGTCTCCACCCGCTCTCTTACTTCCTCTTTTTCAGTCAGCATCTCCATAAAACTGCGGGTAACAGCAATAGATTTTTTCGGTGATGCCGCTTCAAGCTCCAGCTGTCGGATTCCTTTTAATTCATTGATCATTCTTATGCCGTGAATTCCCATCACCTTTTTAATCCATATTTCGGGCTTCTGAAGCAAATCCCATGCTTTATAAACCCCGTTATCATTCATTTTCACGCACAGCTTTCTTCCAATACCCCATACATCTGCAATATCAAGCCATTTTAATGCTTTCTCAATTTTTTCCTGCGTGTCCAGGGCGTAAACTCCATTAAATCTTTCAGGATATTCCTTCACTATTCTGTTCGCCACTTTGCATAGCATCTTTGTCGGAGCAAGGCCTATGCTTACCGGAATATGAACCTCCTCCTGAATCTTATTCCTGATTTCAAGACAATACTCTTCTATATTTACATATTTAAAACCGTTCAGATCCAGGAAAAGCTCATCAATACTATAAATTTCATGGTCAGTAACATATGATTTGGCAATATTCATTACCTCCTGACTTTTAAAATTGTATAGTTCAAATTTGGCAGAAAAGCTTTTGACATCATGTTCTTTAAAAAGTGCTTTATATTTAAATGCAGGAGCTGCCATTGGAATTCCCAGAGCTTTGGCTTCTTTGCTTCTTGACACAACACATCCATCGTTGTTAGAAAGTACCACAACGGGTTTGTTTTCAAGAGCAGGATCTAAAGTCCTTTCACATGAAACAAAGAAATTATTGCAATCCACCAGAGCGTACATGATCAGATAATGACTATTTTATTATGCAAAATTATACTATTTAAAGAATAAAATTATGATTTATTTTAAAATTAACATTCATTATAACAAATTGATTACAAGAGTATTAAATTTATTTATATACGTCAAGTTTTGTCGTTCCCCACTCCTACTTTTGTTTTCCAAAAACACTAAAATTGACAATTATGGATCGAGTGACTTTAGAAAGAATAGAAAAGCTTCACCCTTTAGTAAGGGAGGAGGCAAAACAGATTATCAAAGCATGTGATGAAGCTCTTACCGGAAGAGCTAAGATTAGAATAACCCAAGGATTACGTTCTTTTGAAGAACAGGAAAGGCTTTATGCGATCGGAAGATTAACCACGGGAAGGAAAGTTACCAATGCCAAAGCCGGCCAGAGTATTCACAACTATGGGCTTGCTGTTGATATCTGCCTAATCATTGATGGAAAAACAGCCAGTTGGGACACAGCAAAAGACTGGGATAATGATGGTGTAGCCGATTGGTATGAATGTGTGAAAGTTTTTGCCAAATATGGATGGGATTGGGGCGGAAACTGGAAGACATTTAAAGACCTTCCCCATTTTGAAAAAAAGAACATTCCAACCCAAAAAGGTCTTATAAAAACCACTTGGAGAACATTAGCCAAAATGCCCAGAGACAGGAACGGATACATTATATTTTAATTCTCCATTGTTTGAAAATAATTAAAATACGACAAGTTCTGTCGCTTCCTCAGCCTACCTTTGCTTTAGAAGAAAACCCTAAGAATGATGAAATATTTATGACAAAAACATTGTTTCTATTTCAGGATTGTATGTATCCTTTTAATGATTAATTAATAAAAAAACATCCTATGAAAAAGACAACCATTCTTTCTTTAGACGGAGGCGGAATAAGAGGTATCATCACCTGTATTATTTTACGCTACATAGAAGAGCAGCTCCAATATTATGATAAACCAAGCGCAAAACTTGGAGATTATTTTGATTTGGTTGCGGGAAGCAGTACAGGAGGATTAATCGCATCAATTATTCTTTGTCCTGATGAACACCGAAAAGCAAAATACTCTATTCAAAAAGGATTAGAATTATATGCTGAAAAAGGTGGTGACATATTCCAGGTTTCTTTTTGGGAGAAACTGGTCAATCCATTTGGATTATTGAATGAAAAGATTTCACAGGAAGCCCTTCAAAAAAATCTGAATGATTTTTTTGGACATCTTGAACTTAAAGAATTAATAAAACCATGTTTAATTACGAGCTATGATATAGAAAATAGAAGAGCGAAACTTTTCAACTCTTGGGAAGCAAGCTTAAGTACAGATAATTTTTATGTAAAGGATGTTTGCCGGGCAACATCTGCAGCACCTACTTATTTTAGCCCTGTTCAGATCAAGTCAATGTATGGACAGCTATTCAGCCTTATAGATGGCGGTATGTTTGCAAACAACCCTGCTCTCTGTGCTTACGCAGAAGCCAGAAAAATTCCTTTTGCCGAAGTTTTGAAAAATCATCAAAAAGCCAATCATCCGATAGTGAACGATATGATTATAGTATCTATTGGAACAGGAATCGAATCCCGTAGCTATTCGTTTAAAAAACTACAGAAAGCAGGAAAGATTGGCTGGGTGGGGCCAATTATCGATATTCTTATGTCTGCTAATGCAGAAACTGTAGACTATCAACTGTCTCAAATGTTCCAGACTTTAGGGCAAAGAAATCAGAAAAATTACTTTCGCATCAACCCGTCTTTGAAAAATGCGTCGACTGCGATGGATAACGTCAGACGTTCCAATATTGAAAACCTGATACAGGCAGGATTAAGTTATATAGATGATAACAGAGAGATGTTGAACCAAATTGTTCAAAAGCTAATCAGAAACAAAATATAATCTATTTAGCTTATAATTAACCAATATAAGGTAAAAAGCTTATATCAATGATTTCTTTTTAGAAAAAATATTATGCATCTGGCTTCTCGTCTATCAAAATTATCCTCAGTCTATTATATGAGAATCCCTTTTAAATGAAGAAAAATAAATATAATAAGAATTATAACACGACGAGTTTTGACGCCCCTCTCTTGTACTTTTGAAATATAAACAACAACACAAAAACAATCTTTAAAAGCTTTTAAAAAACTATTGAATTCAACATTCTCAAATGCTGGACAGCCAGAAATATGTTCACATTTTAAAACACCAAATATGGAAACACCAAATCACAACCCAGATATAATCTTCGATAAAGAGCCCTACACCATTGAGTGGAGTGACATCGAAAACGTAGAGATCGATTATGAAAATTATCTCAAAGACATTGAACTCTTTTTTAAAGAGGATTTTCAAAATGATATTCTTGAAGAAGACATGTACTAATAATTAAATAACCCCATATAAATCAAGTTCCGCTGTTATCCGGTACCACCTTCTCATTTACCAATCTACCAAACACAGTTATTATAATCTCGTTAGTCCCTGAGCTTACTACTCAATGATATCGGATAACCGGAACTTTTAATTAATACCAAAAGACCAGAAATGAAATGAATTAAAAATCAGAAATTAATGTGAACCCAACCGTAATCACTCAAAAAAAGTACAACAAAATGAAGCAGTATAACAAAAAGAAGTTTCAAATATTAATCTTTTAAACAAATTTGATGAAAACAAAACAAGAACTCAAACAGTATTTTAAAAATGGGGACATTCCCAATCAGGAACAGTTTTGGGCATGGCAGGACTCGTATTGGCATAAAGATGACAAGATCTTTATAGAGCATGTTGAAGGCTTAAAAACAACATTAAACAACAAATTAAATAAGCCTTCCGGAACAGGCTTTTATTTTCTCAGTCAGAACGGAGACATCAGTAATTTTCAAAAAATAGATATCCAATCTTATTATCTTTTATATTGGAACGGTTCCAACTTCGCCAAAAGTAATATTTATTACAACAATGATAAAATAGGGATAGGAACCAACACAATTCTTACTGAAGCATTAGAGGTCAATGGAAACATTAAGACCACTGGGCTAATTGCAACCGGGCTATCTAATGAACAAGGAAACAGTGACTTCAATAAAAACATTATTGCCAAAGCTGATGGAACTTTGGCCTGGGAAGATAAAACTATAGGCAGATTACCGTTTTACTCCCCTCGCGAACAAGCTACCGGAGAAAAGTGGATCGATAACAAACCTATTTATAGAACGACAGTCTCCTTCGACAGAATACCTTCTAATGGAGAGATTAATCTTTTAAAGAATTTCAGTGATAATATTGAAACAATCGTTTCCAATCAAATGTTTACCAAATGGTTAGCTAGAGACATTAAATTCGCTGGCAATCAATGGCAAGGGCAAGTGTTCATTACCGTTCAACCCGATATCGTAAAAATCAAGGATGTAAGAACAACAGATTATGACTACTCCCTTATTGATTCATTCATCCTTACTCTTGAGTACACAAAGAAAACAGACTAGTAAATACAAGCACACAATGGCAACAAATAATAAAAGTAATGATGCACAAACTCTTTTCAGGTTTGTAAGCATCAGAAATCCACAGTTAACAGAAACTAAAAAAGAAAACCTGGGCTTTATCCACAGACCCAGTAACATCAAAGGTTACTTTGATGATAAGATTAATCCCAATGATACAGCATTAGCAAAATTCCAAACCCTTGAAAGAGCTTCTAAAGGATTCAATTCAACAGAATACCAAAGTGAGTTACAGATTGAAGCCGGAAATTTATCTGAAGCCCTTAAGCTAGGCCGTAAAATAGCCAAGAAGCAAAAGCTTTCTTCCAGTGATGAAAATATGGCTAAAACGTTATACAACAATAGTGATATCAAAGCCAAACTTAAAGAAATCTGGGATAATTTAATCTATCAAACAGTTACAGAAAATAATTTTTACGTAAAAGAAGCCTTAGTTCATATTCTAAAAGCACTTCATTTCGGATATGCCTGTGATTCAGCTGTAACACCAGAATTGGCAAAAATCAATGGAACCGATTTAAAAGCTAAAGCATTAGAAGCCAGAATTGTTCTACCGATGAGATTTTTTGGTGATGGATATGAAGGAGAAAACCCAACGATAACAAGTGGTAATGCCTTTCAAGTTAATGTATCAAAAATTGGAGATGGTGTCATTAACGGTTCGGGCCTTTCCTCATCTACGCAGGAACAGCTAAAAGCCGAAGGGAAAAGAATCTCCGAACTATCCAACCTTTATTTTGAGAAAGGGGCTTTAGAGAAATTAAAAACAGAATTAGAAAAAATTCAAAGTTTTTATATTAAAGCTAAAAACAAAGCGTATGAATCCGCTTATGCAGCTTATATGGCTGAACATGGACAAAAAATCAGTGACTATAATATCAAATTAGCTGAAATCAGATCTCAGATCAAAGAAGGCATGACCCCTGAAGAGATTGAAAAATTATATGCAGGATTAAAAGAGCTGGATGTTCCACCTTTTACTTTTACCTATAAAAATGAATTGAATTTTGAAGATTTTAAGGCAAAGCTTTCACTAGATTCACTCAAACTATTTGTTACGATTTTTACCCACTTAGAAAGTGGAGAAATGCCGGCAGAAGGACTTGATTTTTCTTCCATAACTGTAATTTCAGACAGAAAATTACAAGTAGGCCGTGTAACGGTTGAAATGACTGAAGAATATGATACCTACCCTGAGCTTTTTGATCGCTTGGATGATGAAAGCTTATCAAATACAAAAGAATTATTTAAAAAATCGCCTCTACAGGAGCAGGTTTATCTTAATCTGGGAAATGTCCTGGTTCCGGTTAGCAATTCCTCAAACAGGCTTTCTCAGGTTATTTCAAGGACGTATTATCTTATAGCGAATTACAATCCTTTGCACTCCAGAACTCCAGCCTCTTTCACTTTTTATTACCAGGCAGAAAGTAATTCCTGGGGGTTAGGAACTGCAAAAATAACGGCTACTACAGATTTTGGAAGTTTTGAAGAAACATTCTCAAATATCAATATTGTAGATAATAAAATAACCTTGCCTCCATTTTTAGTGGATAAGTTTGGAAAATCAATCAAATATCTTAGAATCCAAATTTACTTTAACAATGGTCAGGAGGCTACTTTAACACTTTCAGATGTAGTCATTAACCAATCATATACTGGTATTTTATATACTGAAAAAACCGCAGATGAACCTCAAGATCCGGAGGAAACCAGCTCAGCGCCTCAATCCGGAACGTTTTATCCTAAACATTTCGGTGTAAAAAGACTAGGTATTGCCGATTATCTTAAGGTGGTACAGAGCACCCATGCCTATGTTCCGGGAGAGGTTACTCATATTGAGAATGTAATGGCCAAAGAGTTTAAGCAGAAGTCTACAAGAAGATTAAGAAGAAGTGAAATACAAACCACGACCTCAAAATCTACAGAAAGAGAAAACCTAAGCGATACAACAACAACGACCAGAAATGATATGCAGTCTGAGACAGCCAATGTTATTCAGCAGTCAATCAGTACAGAGGCTCATTTCAGATATGGAGGAATGGGGAAACCCTTCGAGGTAGGAGGAAGCTTTGCATCCAACAATGCCAGAGAAAACAGCACCCGACAAGCTGTAGCCAAATCTCAGGAAATTACTGAAAAAGCTACAGAAAGAATTCTCACAAAGGTTGCGGAGGAAAGAATTGACAAGATTATCGAAGAATTTGAAGAAAATAATGCACACGGTTTTGATAATAGAGATGGAGATAAGCATGTAGTAGGGATTTACAGATGGGTTGATAAGAAAATGAAAAACCAGATCTACAATTATGGAAAACGAAGCATGTTCGAATTCATGATCCCGGAGCCGGCAAAATTACACACGCTAGCAACAGCTGCCTCTGTAACAGAAACCTTAACAGCACCAATCGATCCAAGGAATGCTCCCCAGCCAAGAACAATGAAATCTCCGAAGGAGGCTACAATGGAACAACTCCAATACTGGGCAGGTATATACAATATAAAACTGACGGAGCTTCCTGAGGTTACTAAAAAAGTCTCCATCGGACTGCAATGGATAAAATTGAATGGAGACAACGGATATAAGCAGCTTGCTTTGGGAATTCCAGACAATTACCAGGCCAGCCATGTAAAAATGTGGTATGGTTTTGAAAGAAACAGAGCAGGAACAAGCACCTTATACACAAGTAATTTTAATGGAGGTATGGCTCCTTTTTCTACAAGAAACAGATCTATAGACGGTATTGCAGAATTTAGTCCGCAGAACGTTACCGGCTCTTACAATTTCGTGTATCAGGGATCCAACATAGATTCTGTCAATTTTAGTTTTGAAATTACCTGTAAACTTTCAGATGCTTTTATGGAGGTATGGAAGCAGGAAAACTTTGACGCTATTATAAAAGCTTATGAAGAAGCTTATGCCTTATTTCTTGAAAAGCAAAAAGAATTTGAGGAAAAAGCAAAAGAACAGGAAGAGCAAAACAAAGAAAAGCTTTCCAACTTTTACCGTGATATGGAAAGGGTTGTTCTTAAGCATAACTGTATTGCATTTTTACTTCAAGATTATTCTGCATTAGGGAAAAATCTTACCAACAATGGAAAAACCATGCAAGATTTCAGCATCATTCTGGATGGTAGTCTTGATCAGTATACTGCATTAGCCAAATTTATAGAGCAGGCATTTGAATGGAGTATTATGGATTATACCTTCTATCCTTATTATTGGGCTAATCGTAATGAATGGCAGAAAATGTATTTGTCCGAGAGCGCAGACCCATTATTCAGAAGTTTCTTACAGGCAGGTATGGCTAGGGTCATTGTAACCGTAAACCCTGGGTTTGAAGATGCTGTACAGTTTTTCCTTTCAACCGGAAGAATCTGGAACGGTGGCGAAGTTCCTGTAATCGGAGACCCTATGTATATGAGTATCGTTGATGAAATGCGCGAACCCGTTGGATTAAAACAGGGCAAAGCCTGGATTACCACTTTACCTACCTCTCTTAATATCCTTCAAGAAGGTTCCGCAGGCTTACAAACCCTCACAGCATTGCCATTTACTGAAGAAAATCCGGAGGAGTTTGAAGTTCCATCCGATGTTGTAACAGAAGACGTCCATTTTAAAAAGAACAATAACCTACTTGGAGTTCAGGGACCTGGCACATCTTCGGAAAAAATCATCTCAGGAGACTGGGAATAATATCTAACTATATAAGCTTGAGATCGTTTTAAGAGATTATAGAAGCTTGAAGCAGGAAGCTAGAGGTTATTATTGGACTGATAATCTCCGAGAGTTATCCTAAATTTTGATGAAGTTTCCTTAAAAAATCAATAAAATTAGGCATAGCTATTCTTTCGGACCTCAATAACTTCCTTCTTCCAGCCTCAAGCTCCCCAACTCTCTTATAAAGATTGAAATTTCTTAACCTGAACTCAAGTCAACTATAAATCAACCAAATACTAAAAAATAAACAAATATGTCCAATATAGGAAAAATCATAAGGGTGAATGCATTACCTCCCGAGGGAGAAAGACAAAAAAATGTTATTTACCAGGTAGCTGAACCAGGGTCAACTACTTACAAAGACTATGCTATTGATGAAAGCGGAGATATGAAAACTCCAACAGCAGGTGTGCAGCCAGAAGACCTGAAAGATACTCTGGTTAATATTACGGACCCTGATTTATTAACAGCAGGAATTACCACTCAAAAAGAATACAATATCCATACCGGAGAAAGGCTGAAAAACAAAATAGATCAACCCTCCACAAATGGAAACGTTCAGGATTATCCAAGTGTTCTAGGATTAGACCAGAATGGAAATACAGCGAAACTTCCGGCAGGAGATTTAGGGAAAAACATTGCCAATTCATCTTTAACATCAATACCAGGTGCTGGATTGACATTAGGAGCAGACTGGGTAATTAATACTACCGGACTAAACTATTCAATCAAAGGATTAGCAGATGTTTCCAATGATTCATCGTTTAATATATTATTAGCTCAAAACTCTAATGGACGTGTAAGTAGATCTAATGGAAAACAACCTTTTCAGGCTCTTCCGGCATCATTAAATGATAATGAAAAAATTTCATGGCGAAACGGAATGCGTTTGTCGACTGAGGTTTACTCGACAGGGCAGCCAAGAATTGATAGCGTTATTCTTCCGTTCGTAGATAACTCTTTAACTTTTACCCAGTATATCACTCTGATTGGTTTGAATTTGTTTGTAGACAATCAGACCCCCAATGCCAGTCTTGTTATGAAACGAGTAAAAGATATTAATGGTAATGCTTTAACAACCCCTGAAGAATATAAGATTAATAATTTCAACGTTCTTCAAAACATGCCTAATATGCTAAACTTTGGGTTAAACTGGAGTACATATCCTCAGGGATACTACCAATTCTTTTGTACTCATAACTTACTGACCAATCTAAGTAGCCCAGAGCTTTTGGTAAAACAAGGAATTACTTTTACAGCTTTAACTCCTGTATGGCAAGATTTAGCAGGGGGGGCCAGCGTAGACAGTAGCAATAATATTGTATTAGGAAGTGCCGGCTCTGCACGAACAAATGTTCTGATCGATACTTCACAAATGACCAATGGCTTTGTAGTAAAATGTTCTGTTGCAACTAGTGTAGGTTCTAATGGAGCTAACTTCGCGGGGCATACTCGTTTTACCATGAAGGGTGATGATGGATTAGAGTATGGAGTTACATTAACTGGAAATTTAGATTTTTACCCTAATACAGTAGGGGGATTTACTACCAAAGTGGATGTATTATACATCTCCTATTATAACGGTTTGCTAACCTTAGCAGCCGAGGTCAATGGAAAGACCAGAGTATTTGCCGTTACCTCTATTCCCTCCACACCTCGATATTTTTATGCTCTTCGACAAGGTGGTGGAATCGGCTCATTTGTCGCAAAACCAACTGAATTATTATTACTATAAAAATAGTATGAATAACCATTAAAAAAGGCAGAGCCTAAAACTCTGCCTTTTAATTTTTAAAATTATTAAAATGAAAAACACAAAATACCAAGATGTTTTTGATTTTGGTGCAGAGGCTTTGTCGATAGAAAATAAATTTAATGGCTTCAATTTCCCAAACTCCCAAAATGCTCACAAAATTGGAGAAACGATAAGGGGAATGAGTAATGTAAGCCCATTGGCTACCGTAAAACTCTTCAACCAAACGTCTAAAGATCTTGTAACGAAATATTATCCGGATGCAAAAAAACTGCAGACTATAAATAGTACTTTGATTCTTGATGATACTATAAATAAAAATGGATTCTCTTTTTATAAATATGAATTTTTCTCAGATAGAAATAGAAATAATTTCATTAATAGTGGCGAAGAACTGGCTTTCAAATTATTATTATTTGTTTCCACTGATGGTAACAAGGTTAAAGAATGTTATGAAGCAGTAAAACCTAATGATGATGAAATAATTTTTTTCATAGAAACTGATGATGATACGTTAAGTAACGATGTCCTGTATGGAAGAGTTTCTGATAGTATAAAAAAAGCATACACCGATCAATCTTCCGGTAAACTATACAAGGCTTTCTTTGATGGCGATATCATGGAAACCATAAATAAATACGCAAGTAATGTTAATAAAGAGATTATAGAAGAGTTATTTCTTAGAGGTTTTATTGAAAAAAAAGGGGTTAAAGAAGGGATTTTCAATTTTCTTAGATATATTGTTCAAGGTATTTCTGCACCAGCAAAAATCTTAGGATGGATTCTTAATAAACTCGGTAATGGAATTGATTTTCTTCGTATTCCTGATTCATTATGGGATACAGAAAATCCTGAATATTTTTTCCAGAAAGATAAATTAATTCAGAGTTTAAGCATCCCAAAAGACAAGATAGAATTAATAAGAAATCTTTTCACAGATAAAAAAGGATTCGATTTATCTGATCTTAATCCCAAAGTAGTAAACGAAATAATTTTAAATCAAGTTTCAGTAATGGGAGATTTCGTTGAAAATTATAATAGTTATGTAAAAAACGAGATTGAAGATATTTTTAAGACACTTGAGTCTCCACAAATGCAAGAGCAAACAGATAATCTTGCGGAAAAAGTAGCTTTAATTTGTGGAATTTGGAATGGATTAATAGATTTTATTTCTTCCGTATTTAAGTTCTTTGGAAGTCTATTAGAAGCTCCTTTTAGTATCAGTAAAGATTTTCAACAAACTTTGGAAATGATTGACAATTTTTGGGATATCTTAAGAGATAAAAATCTTGTAAAAAATTTAAAAAATGCCATAAATGATGGAATAAAACAAATAGTAATATATCTAAAAAAACAGAACTTAGATGATATCAACTGGGTTAGAGTACATTATATTGGAGGCTTTACTATTTCCTTTGCAGGTACATTTTTTATCCCCATTGCAGATATTGCTAAAATTGGAGAAATTGGAAAAGTAGGGGAAATTTTAACAAAAATAAATTCAGAAATTGGTAAAACTATTAGTCAAACTGCTAAATTTGTAAAGATTGAAACAGCCCAAGCTTATCAAAAATCAAGTAAAGCACTAGAAAATTTATTAGCCCTTTTTAATGCTGGAGGCAAGAAGCTTCAAGATTTTATAAATAATTTATGGAAAAAAATAGCTGATTGGTTTTTGAAGAATAAAAAATTAGTTGAAGCAACTTGGATAAAAGCACAAAAAATATTTTCGAAAGAATCTAAATATGATGCTATATACAGAGATATTACAAAAAAATTCTTCATTCAAAATGTTGAAGTAATGTCTGAATCACAATTCTATAAATTGGCATCAAAAATAAAAGAAGCTTTTAAAATAGATATGTTAATTGTTGATAGAAACAATGAAAAATACAGTGAATTATTTAAACTCTGGCAAAATAACCCCATCTATGCTGTTTTTCATGAAAAAACCTTTATAAACACTCGCTATGGATTAGAATTAGAAGGTCCCGCTGTTTATTTTTTTAAAGGAATAGCAAGAGGATCCCATGTTGTGGAAATTACTGCTTATACAATGCAACATGAATTATTACATTTAAAATTATGGCATAAAATGGTAATAGAATTTCCAGAATTGACAAATTTATACCGAAAAATGCCACGTGTATTAGATGAGTTAAATGTAGTGGGTGAAATGTTAAAACAAAATACAAAAAAAGTTGGGAAATGGTCTTTAGAAGATATTCAAAATGACATTAATGTTATCAATGATACCCCTAAATGGAAACCTCACCTAAAAGAATATTTTGGCAAAGAAAATGTAGAAATCAACGATTTTAAAAATTGGGATTTAAGTAAATATTTAAAACAAGTAAAAGAATGATACATACGAAAAAACAAATTGAAGATCTAGTCCGCAAATTAATGAAAGACGTAAAGAGAAACTATTTGGAAAAAAATGAGATTTATATAAGTTTTGAAACAAATCATAAAATTCCTGTGTTAAACAAAGTTGTTAATAATTGCTGGCAAATTGCAGTAGATGTTCATGATGATCAATCTAACAAAGATGAGCCTGCTTCAATTTTACTTTATATAAATGATACCACGCTAGATTTTGAAGGATATCTAGACGGCTCTATGGGAAGACCTATTCCTTTATTGCCTAAAAAAGATTCTGACGGTATATTTTATTTAGATAAGTTTTAAGCTTTTTTAGAAGCATTACCTATTTTACTACATTAAGAATCCATAATTATCTTACAGTATTATGGATTGAAGAGAAATTTCCCCTAGCAAAATAAGATTAGCAAATCCTCTAGTTATGTGTTCATAGCTAGAGGACTTTTTATTTAATTTGAGCCACCGTTCAAGATAAATAGACCACTCTACACAAACCACAATTCAAAAACACTTCCCCGCTCCTGCTTTCGGAAGGTAATATAACCATGATGGGCATCCATAATACTTTTGGTTAATGTAAGTCCAATTCCGGAGCCGTTGGTTCTTGTCGTGAAGAAAGGAAGAAATATTTTGTCTGAGATCTGTTCATTAATCCCAATCCCGTTGTCTTCTATACGAATTACAGTCCTTGTATTCTGCTGATCAGTATGGATTATTATTTTTCCGTCATCTATTTCTTCAATAGCATGTAGTGCATTGGTAAGCAAATTAATCAGGCTTCTTTCCAGCATTTTTTCATCGGCCATGATCTGATACTCTCTGATGTTGGTAGTAAGTGTGATCTTTTTATTCTGAAATTCACTTTCCATCAGTCGCAAGACCTTTTCTATAACAGGTTTAATGAAAACTTTCTGAATCTTTGGTTTAGGGAGTTCAGCAACTTGACGGTAATTATTAACGAAAGTCAGCAACTGTTCGGACTTGTTATTCACAATTCTCAGGCTTTCTTTCATTTCATCCTGATCATCTGTGGAAATACTCTCCTGATCCGTAATATATTCCATGTTTCGTATCAGGCTGTTGATCGGCGTTAGTGTATTCAGCAACTCGTGGGAAATTACTTTCATCAGGTTATTCCACGCCATTTTTTCTTTACGTTCTATAATTCTTTGTACCGATTCCAGCGAAATAATATAAAAATCTTCCCGTGGAGTTTCCAGACGTGTGGTTCTTACAGAATAGGTCTGAAATCCTGATTGATTAATGGAAACTTCCATAAAGTCCTGGCTTTCCCTAAAATTTGTCTCCTTTATCAATTTAAAAAAATCCGGAATTTTCTCTTCATAATAACTCCACTTATTGTATTTGGGAACTTTCAGGATTTCTATGAATTTCTGATTAGAATAGAAAATCTCCCAGTCATTACGATCCTCCTTTAAGATCATAATTCCGATGTCTAACTGATTCAAAATATTTTCATACAGAATCTTAAAAGATAACAAATCAATATTCTTTTCTTTTTCCTGATAGTAGAGATTAACAGCCTGCTGTTTCAAAGGATGTTTTTGCTTTTTGTCCGGAAATAAGGAAAAGTCTTTATGTTCAATAGCATCTAAGATTTGCTTCGCTTCTTTTCCGAACCGTTGAGAATGCTGTATATTCAAAACAATCATAGAAAGTGAAAGAGAAAAAAGGAGTAACGCTGTCATCCATTTTTTCGATTCATAGAAATCAAAAGCTAAGATCCCAAAGACAAGGCATAGCAATAAAATAATTACTTGAAAAAAATAAAATTGTGTTTTCATCAGATTCCGAATTTTTCCATTCTGCGATATAATGCGGCACGGGAGAGTCCAAGATCTTCTGCTGCAGAAGAGATATTTCCCTGGTGCTTTTTTAATGCTTTTCTGATCAGAATTTCTTCCATTTCCTCTATATTCAGGACATCAGGAAGTACCTGCGAATCATTCTCCATAAGTTTAGGCAGCGATAATTGTAGGGTTCCCTGATCAGAAAGAATGACACTTCTTTCCATTGTATGTTCCAGTTCACGAATATTCCCGGGCCAATGGTAACTGCATAATTCTTTAATCCCATCATCAGAAAGAGATAAGGTTTTATGATATTTATTTTGATATTTGGCCAGAAAGTATTGAGTAAATAAAAGCATATCCTCCAGACGCCCCCGCAAAGGTGGAATCGTAATTTCAACCGTATTAATCCTGAAATAGAGATCCTGCCTGAATAAAAATTCACTCACCTTTTGCTGAAGGTTTTCATTGGTTGCAAAAATAAAACGGACATCCATTGGGCGTTCTCTTGTTTCTCCAATACGGGATAGCTTCTTATTCTGAATAAGAGTAAGTAGTTTAGCCTGCAGATGAAGCGGCAGATTTCCGATCTCATCCAAAAAAACAGTTCCTCCCTGAGCATTCTCTATTTTCCCGGCAGTATCAGCTCCCGCATCCGTAAATGCTCCTTTTTTATACCCAAAGATTTCTGCTTCAAAAAGTCCCTCAGAAATACTTCCCAAATCAATATGTACAAAAGGTTCTTTATTGCGCAGAGATTTCCGGTGGATTTGTTCAGCCAAAACATATTTTCCGGTACCATTTTCACCTAACAAAAGCACATTAGCATCAGTAGGCGCAATTTTATCAATGGCCTGGAGAATATCCTGTACAGCTTTAGAGTTACTCTCCAAAATATAATTTTGGTCACTTTGCTGAATGTTTTCCCATTGGTGCAGCTTTTTATTTTTTCGGGAAACCTCAACAGCCAGATTTACGGAAGCATACAATTTTTCATTATTCCACGGTTTCAGAATAAAGTCGGAAGCGCCTAACTTCAATGCTTCTACAGCAAGTTCTACTTCGCCATAAGCGGTCATCAGGATAATAGGCATTTCAGGAGAAATTTCCTTCACCTCACTCATCCAGTATAAGCCATCCTGTCCGTTTTCAAAACCTTTTCTGAAATTCATATCGAGAAGAACCACATCGAACACCTCTTCGGAAAGTGCAGGAAGGATTTTTTTTGGATTATTTAATGTTTTTACATCTGTGAAAAACTTTTTCAGCCACACTCTTGCAGAGAAAAGGATGTCTTCATCGTCGTCAACAATTAATATTCTGGCTGTTTTCTTTCGCATAGGTGTTCAGTTTTGTACATTGAGTGTTCGATTTCGGACACTTTTGTTTTACTTTCAATTCTTTACTATTTAGTTTTCAGTCTCTTACCAATGTATTCTTTTCGTGGCACATTTGTCGTGTATATTATTGAAAATCAAATAGCTGTAATGGATACGAAAATAGAAAAAAAAAGATCTAAACTCAAAATTATTCTTCCTGTGATTGCCGGAATTGCAATCCTCGGATTGTTTTTGAGCTATTTTTTCCAGCAGAAAAAGACTTTCAATGTAAAAGAAGAGGATATACAAATTGAGAAGGTCACCAAAGGTAAGTTTGAAGATATGATGATGATTACAGCACAGACACAATCCTTAAACTCATCTTTGGTCAATGTAATGGAGGGTGGAGCCGTAAAAGAAGTCTATACAGAGGATGGGAAAATGGTGACTAAGGGAGAGCCTCTCGCCAGAGTCTATAACCCGAATACCGAATTCAATTTTATGAGTCAGGAAACGGGAATTATGCAGCAGATCAGCCAGATGCGAAATACTTTGTTAGAACTGAAAAACCAGGAGTTCACCCAAAACAAAGAAATCCTGCAATCACAAAATGATTATAATACGGCATTACAAAATTATAACCTGCAAAAAAGATTATATGATGCTGAAATAGGCAGGAAGACAGATTATGATATGGCGCAGCAGAATCTGGCCTATCAACAGAAAAGAAAACAAATCGTGGAACAGAACATCCTCAATGAAAAGCATTCCCGTGATTCACAGATTGCTGCAGTCAATACTTCTATTAGTCAAATGGAAAAAAGCCTGAGTGTATTGAGAAATAATAAAAACAACTTCTTGATTTTAGCTCCTGCTACCGGAAGGCTATCTTCCTTTACGATCTCATTGGGTCAAAGTCTCACGACAGGACAAAGCATCGGAAAGATAGACCTGATGGACGGATATAAGCTTATAGCTAAAGTCGATGAATATTACATCAATAAGCTTCATATCGGAATTAAAGGAATATTGGAGAGCAATGGAAAAGAATATAAAGTGATAGTCTCTAAAGTTTTACCGGAAGTAATACAAGGCCAATTTTCTGCTGAACTTAATTTTACAGATGACAAACCCAATGACCTAAAAATAGGGATGACCTTTGGTGTCAAACTAAAACTTTCGGCAGATACACAAAATTTGATGATTCCTAAGGGAAATTTCTTTAAAGACACCAATGGAAAGTGGATCTTTGCAGTAGAAAAAGGTAAAGCGGTTCGTAAGAGTATCAGCCTGGGTAGAGAAAACCCATTGTATTATGAAGTTGTATCCGGTCTAAAGGAAGGAGAAATGGTGATCGTATCAGATTATTCTGATTATAAAAAATATGAAATACTGGATATAAAAAAATAAATTAATATATTATTAAAGCATTAAAATCATGAAAAAAATACACCTATCATTCATCATAATATGCAGTATTATAACATTTTGTACAACTGTAAAAGCAAACGATAATAACCATACCGACAGAAATCATTTCTACAATCGAGAGATATTGGAGACTAAAACCTTCAACATACAAAATTTTAGCGGTGTAAAAGTTTCGCAAAACATAAAAGTGGAGATTATAAAATCGGATATAGAAAAAGTAGTAGCAACCAGTAAGTATATACAATACCTGAATCTGGAAGTAAAAGATGGTGTACTCAATATATATTATGACAACACAAAGAATCTCAAATTGAGTAATACCAGTACTAAAATAGTAATCTATGCAAGAAAAATAGAAAGCCTGGAAGCTTCCAATTCGGGACACATTAAAGTACCCAATGCATTTTCCAGTAATAACCTTCAGATTACGTTGAGCAGTTCCGGTAAGATATCAGGTGACTTTACAAGTAAATCTCTAAACATTGACGCCAACAGCGCCGGAAAGTTTGAAGGAAATATCAGCACACAAAACCTGAATGGAACAGCCTCTTCTGCAGGTCAAATTATATTGACCGGAAAGACCAGGTATGCGAAACTGGAAGTCAATAGTTCCGGTAAAATAGATGGAGACGACTTTGAGGCTGGAGAGATCACTGCGCTGGCATCATCCACCGGATATATTTCGGTGATTGTAGATCAGAAAATTACGGCCCATGCTTCATCCAATGGTAAAATCCGTTATCAGGCTCTTCATGGTATTGATGTAGTAGCCCAAATCAATCAAACCTCAGGAGGAAGTATCAATCCTTTTTAAAAATACAACTCATAAAAGAATTGAAAATTATTATCACTCAATTTGAAAACTCAGAACTCATAACTGACAACTTATAACTACGCGAAATTATGATAACATTAAATAAAATATCTAAAGTATACCGAACCGAAGATGTACAGACCTCAGCGCTCAGCCAGGTTGACCTTACCATTAGCAAAGGAGAATTTTTAGCCATAATGGGACCTTCGGGCTGTGGAAAATCTACTTTACTTAATATTCTTGGATTACTGGATTTTTCCACCTCCGGATCTTATCAGTTCAATGAACTGGAAATTACCAGCTTATCCGAAAGAAAAAAATCTGAAGTAAGGAAGCAAAACATAGGTTTCATTTTCCAAAACTTTAATCTGATTGATGAACTGACAGTATACGAGAATATAGAGCTCCCTTTAATTTATAATGGAATCTCCTCATCCGAAAGAAAGAAACGAGTAGAAGAAATTATGGAGAAAATCAATATCAGACACCGTGCAAAACACTATCCTCAACAATTATCCGGAGGACAGCAGCAAAGAGTGGCTGTCGCCAGAGCCCTCGTTACCAAACCTAAACTTATCCTGGCCGATGAACCTACAGGAAATCTGGACAGTACTAACGGAAATGAAGTGATGAACCTTTTGGCAGAACTTCATCGCGAAGGCTCAACCATTGTAATGGTAACCCACTCTTCTTATGATGCCAGTTTTTCTTCCCGTATTGTGAACATGAAAGACGGAGAAATATTTAATGAAGAATATGCCGTAAAAAGGACAGATGTTTTCGATAAGGCAAAGCCTGAAGATTATGCCGTAAATGAATAAAGACATTACTATTCAAAGTTTGACTTCCTGACCCTAATTATTCATCAAATTAATTTAAAGCATTATGGTACGCAACTGGTTGAAAATAGCACTCACTAGTTATAGAAAGAACTGGCTTACTACGGTAATCAACCTATTAGGCTTATCTATCGGGTTAACGATATTCCTGCTGGTTTTTCTAAACTGGCAGGATGACAAGTCCTATGAAAAATGGGTTCCCCAGGGGGAAAATGTTTACTATCTGGAACGACAAATAGATAAAAACTTTTATAATTCTGTCTCAAGCTATCCTATGTTAGAGACCTCGCATAAATTGTTTCCAGAAATCCAGGAATTTTCTGTTATTAATTTTTGGGACGTCAACAAATCTCGCTTACTTGCAGAAGGACGCTCGAGCTATGCGAGCAACGGAGGGGTAACAGAAGGCTTTTTTAAGGTACTCCCCTTTCCTTTAATTGCAGGCAGCTATCAAAACATTTTTGCAGATGATCATTCTGTTGCACTTTCTGAAGATGTGGCAAAACAACTTTTTGGTGAAGGTTATAAACAAAGCATTGGGAAAATAGTCTTCAGGGAAGAAGGCGGGAAAAAACTTGTTGTACAGGCAGTTTATAAGCTTCCTAATGAGAAAGAAAATACAATTTTTCGTCCGGGGTTTCTAACAAGAGAAACCAATGTCGATCCCAACAAGCAGACCTGGAGTAACAATAGTTTTTTTGGATTTTTCCGTATAAAGCCTGGTACCAACATATCCGTGTTAGAAGACCAACTTTCTAAATTACAAGTCCAACAATTGAATATAGAATTAGCCAAAGATGGCTGGCCCCAGGTTAAGTCCATAAAAATAAGACTGGTCAATATCCGGGATATGCGATTAGATGCTAAAAGTGGCGGTTTAGAAGGAAGTGATAAAAAGTCAATTTTGATATTATTATCCCTGGCGGTACTTATTTTATTGCTTTCCGGGATCAACTTTATCAATCTTAATACAGCCCAGGCATCACAAAGGGCCAAAGAAGTTGGTATTCGAAAATCTTTGGGAAGCTCTAAAGGACAGCTTATTTTGCAGTTTTTACTCGAAGCATTGCTGCTGTACATTACTGCATTCCTTATTTCTATGGTGCTGATAGAATTACTCTTACCCATATATGGGAAGTTTTTAGGCAAAACGATCCGAATAGAAGGCACACAACTATATATCTATACGCTACTGATTGTCCTGGGATTTGCTTTCGTTTCAGGAATTATTCCGGCAGTTTATCTTGCTAACTTTAAACCTATACAGACTTTAAAAGGAAATTTCACCAGAAGTAAAAATGGCATATGGTTGCGAAATTCTATTTTAACGCTACAACTGATTATTTCTTCTTTCTTTATTATTTCATCTCTAATTATCTATAAACAAGTGGATCATATGATGGAAAAGGACTTGGGATTCCATGGCGATCAGGTGTACCAGATTAATTTTAAGAAGATATCCTGGGATGATAATTTCAATATGCGAAAATATCAGTTATATAAAGAAAAAATAAAGACTTTCCCCGGAGTGATAGACATTACAGGCTCATCTCAAACGATAGGGAATAGAGTGAATAGCACCTCGTCTGTCAAATACAAACGAGATTCAACCAAATATGTAGATGCGGGAGTAGGTGCAATAGATCTTAATTTTATGAAATTCTATCAAATCAAGTTCTTAGCCGGAAAAGATTTTAATCCCAATATTACCAGTGATACTACACGCGGCATCGTCGTTAATGAAGCTTTTATTCGAACAATAGGATGGCCCCAGCAAGAAGCTATTGGAAAAGAAATGTCCAGTGGGATGGATGACAAATCACATAGTTTGATGATTATAGGAGTTGTAAAGGATTTTTATTACGGGGGCGTAGAAGATAAAGTACCACCAATGATGTTTTTTAACTATGACCGATATTGGACCAGAAACAACCTCACCAATTTACAAATTAAACTTTCCGGAGACCATATTGCCGAGAATATAGAACGTATTAAACAGTACTGGGAAAAAGAAGTAGAACCCGGATATCCTTTTGAAGGAAACTTTGTCAATAAAAACTTTGAGAGAAACTTTGATAAATTTAAAAAGCAGCGGTTATTATTTTCTATTCTCAATTCAGTAGTACTCATCGTGGCACTTTTAGGATTGTTTGCTCTATCCTCATTAATGATTGAACAAAAACTGAAAGATATAGCCATTAAAAAAACATTAGGTGCATCAGATGGAATATTAATCAAAGATTTAACCCAAAAGTTTCTCTGGATTACACTGTTCGCTGTATTTATAAGCATTCCGATCAGCTATTACTTTATCAATGAATGGCTGAAAGACTTTGCCTATCGTATAGAAATGCCTTGGTGGCCTTATGCCTTAAGTATGGTGATTCTTTTACTGTTAACGTTCTTGGTGGTAAGTATCAAAGCCTATAGAGCGACCAAAGTTGAGATGATCAAGTATTTGAAGTATGAATAAATCGAGATTAGAAATCTGAAAATTCCTGTAAAGACCATTTATTATACGATAGTAAATAGTCAATAAATTAAAGAATAAGACTATGTTAAAAAATTGGATTAAAATATCACTAACCCATTATAAAAAGAACTGGCTTACCACAGTAATCAACCTTTTAGGACTGTCCATTGGTTTAACTATATTTCTGCTGGTTTTTCTAAACTGGCAGGATGAAAGGTCCTATGAAAAATGGATTCCCAATGGGGATAATGTATATTTCGTGGAAATACAAAACGGAAAAGACAGCTATGTTTCTCAAGTCAATTATCCTCTTTTGTATACTTCGCCTAAAGTATTCTCCGAGATCAACAATTATACGGTAACCAATATATGGCCGGAAATGAAAAGTAAATTAGTTGTAGACAATCGTTCTGTATATACAACCCCCATTATTGCCACTGAAGATTTCTTTAAAGTACTCCAATTCCCTAAAATAGCGGGAAGCTATGAAAATATCCTGGTAGATAATGTATCTACAGCTCTTTCTGAAGATACAGCCAAACAGCTTTTCGGGAAAGATTATCTCCATAGTATCGGGAAAACAATAGTATCAGATAGTGACGGTAGCAAATATGTAGTACAGGCAATTTATAAACTGCCTACGGAAACAGAAAATACGGTATTTCAAGGCGGTTTTGTAATTCGCGACCCTTTTATTAATGATAGTAAAGAGAACTGGACCAACTATAATTATTGTGGTTTTTTTAAAATAAAACCCAATACAGATATTGCTAAGCTGGAAGAAAAGCTTTCTAAATGGGATAATGATAATGAAAGACTTGAAAATAAAAAAAGCGGATGGGCTGTTGATGACAGGGATCCTATTAAAGTTCATTTAACCAATCTTCGGGATATGAAACTGGATGCTAAAGGTTCCGGAATAATGAAAGGTGATAAAAAATCCATTATAATTTTGATATCCCTGGCAGGCCTCATTCTGCTATTATCGGGAATCAATTTTATTAATCTCAATACAGCACAAGCCTCACAACGAGCTAAAGAGGTTGGAATTCGTAAAGCCTTGGGCAGTTCTAAAGGAAAATTAGTTACACAGTTTTTATTAGAAGCACTCATGATGTATGCCGCTGCCTTTATCATTTCTATGGTTATATTAGAATTACTCTTACCATCATATAGTAAGTTTTTAGGAAAAGAAATTAAGGTAGAAGGTTTCCAGGTCTATGTCTATGCAACTCTTATTGTACTAAGTTTTGCTCTTATTTCCGGGATTATTCCAGCAGTTTATCTTTCTAGTTTTAAGCCTATTCAGACCCTAAAGGGAAACTTTGCCCGGAGCAGGCATGGGATCTGGCTCCGAAATATAATTCTATCATTACAGCTTATCATCTCTTCATTTTTTATTATCTGCTCACTGATTGTCTATAAACAAGTGAATTATATGATGGAGAAAAACCTAGGATTTAATGGAGACCAGGTTTTTCAGATCAATTTTAAAAAGACCAATTTTATTGATGGAAACTATAACCAAAGAAAATACGAACTATACAAAGATAAAATAAAACATTTCCCTGGCGTAGTAGACGTTACAGGTTCAACACAGAGCATAGGCGACGGTCTTAGAAATTTTTCTGGAGCCAAATATAAAAGAGATTCTACAAAAACTACAGGAGCCGGAATCGGAGCCATAGACTTTAACTACTTAAAATTTTATAACATAAAATTCGTGGTCGGCCGGGATCTTAATCCAAAAATGACCACCGATACAATGAGAGGTTTAGTGGTTAATGAAGCCTTTGTGAAAAGTATGGGCTGGAATAATACTGAAGCTCTAGGCAAAGAGATCTGGAGTGGCATAGCTCCTAATAGTACTGACATGCTGATTACTGGAGTGATAAAAGATTTCTATTACGGAGGAGTACAAGACAAAGTCAACCCGGTAATGTTCTTTAATTATCAAAGATACTGGACCAAAAACCAAATGACCAATTTACAAATTAAGCTTTCCGGAGATCATATTGCCGAGAATACAGAACGTATCAAGAAATATTGGGAAACAGAAGTAGAACCAGGCTATCCTTTTGAAGGAAATTTTGTTAATAAAAATTTTGCCAAAACCTTTGACAAATTTAAAAAGCAGAGATTATTATTTTCTATTCTTAATTCAGTAGTACTCATCGTGGCGCTTTTAGGATTGTTTGCTTTGTCTTCTTTAATGATTGAACAAAAGCTAAAAGATGTAGCTATTAAGAAAACCCTTGGAGCATCAGATGGAACACTAATCAAAGACCTCACTAAAAAGTTTCTTTGGATTACTCTATTGGCTGTGTTTGTGAGCATTCCGATCAGCTATTATTTTATCAATGAATGGCTGAAAGATTTTGCCTATCGTATAGAAATGCCGTGGTGGCCATATTTCTTAAGCCTGGTCATTCTTTTATTGTTAACATTTCTTGTCGTGAGTATCAAAGCATATCGGACAACCAAAGTAGAACTGGTAAAGTATTTAAAATATGAATAAGGCAAAGTACAACGTACGAAGCACAAATTATTACCCAGAAAAATCATGTTAAAAAAGCTCATTTTCCTCAGTTTTCCTACGATACTGTTTGCCCAGCAGACAGAAGAATGGAACCTGCAAAAAACACTGGAATATGCAACCACTAAGCACCCTACTGTTCAGCAAAGTATTCTGAAAGTAGATCAGCGTAAACAAGAAGTTATTGCTTCTAAAGGAATGTTATTGCCTTCTGTAACTGCAGGAACGAGTCAGAATTATAGTTTTGGATCTACCATCAACCCTGGAACCAACCAACGGGAAACCCTTAATGTCGGAAATACAGAATTCTCCGCAAGAGCTAACTGGGAATTATTTAACTGGAGAAATTTTATGAATATTTCTCTGAATAAGATGAATAAGGAAAGTTCTGATTATCGCCTTAAAGCAGTACAAAATGATATTGCACTCAATGTCATTCAGCTATTTTTCCAGTATCAAAATGATAAAGCATGGCTCGATGTACTGAAAACCCAGTTGGATGGTGTAGAAGAACAAATTAAAAGAACAGAGAAAGAAGTAGAAATCGGCAACCGCCCCAAAAGTGATGTTTATGATATAAAAGCCAATATGGGAACGCTACAGGAACAATGGGTTTCCGCCAAGAATCAAAGAGAGATTTCTAAAAATAGTCTACTCAATGCACTGGCCATTAATTCAGACACTATAGAGTTTATTCAAAATACTTCCGATACTCCTTCTGTATTGTCTTTTTCGGATGAAAATTTCATAAAAGAAATGCTGGAAAAGAACCCTGCCTACATGGCTATTCTGAAAGAAATTCAGGTTTCCGAAGAACGTATTAAGGTTGAGAAAAGTGGCTATCTGCCAACCCTTAATGGCCTGTATGCATGGTCAACCTTTTACAGCAAAGTTTTAGGAGGAAATCAGGCAGCTACTCCATTCTCAGATCAGTTTAATCAGAATAAAAATCAACAGGTCTATTTTAACCTCAACATTCCGGTATTTAATAAGCTTCAGATAAAATCTAATGTGGAAATTGCAAAACTTAGTAAAATCAATGCTGATCTGGAAAAAGAAAAAACAGTCAGCAATCTGGTTACGGCTTTAAAATCCATCAAAATTCAATACCTAAATTCAGAAGAAAAATACAGGCTTCTACAACAGAACTTTGAAAACCAAAAACGCTCTTTCGACAAATCAGAAGAAAAATACAAAGAAGGATTAATGGATGCCTATACCTTTTTTGTGGTTCGTAATAATTGGCTCCAGGCGAATTATAACCTTATCAAAAGCCGAAATGATCTCATTTTGCAAAGAGAGCTCTGGGAAATATACAACAGGTAGCTCAATATTTCTATTCCCTCAACCAATCAGCATTTTTTTGAAAAATCTGACCCCTCTTTTTTGAGAGTGTTAATCATAAAACTTATCCACAAAAATAAAACACGACACGTTTTGTCGCATTAAGAATCTATATTTGTTACAGAAAACTAAACCATGAATTGTCTTAAAGTAATGAGAAATGTAAAGGACATTCCATTCGACAAAATAACTGCTGGTAAACTGCAACATAAAAATATATCCGAATGAAAAAAGATTTTTACCTGACAAGATATGCTTTGATCATCAAAAGATTGGAAAGCTCTCCGGCTACCTATTCGCAGCTGGAGGATTATCTTTTGAACTCTTTTGAGTTTCAGGATGCGGATATCAAAAGCTATTCGATCCGTACTTTGCAAAGAGATATCCGTGAGATTTCGGATCTTTTTAATCTTTCCATTCATAACAAGAAAAAAGGAGACAACCGATATTATATCGAAAGCCGCCCCATTATGGAGGTGGATGAATACAACCAGAAATTATTGGAATCTTTTCAGGTAAGTAATGCATTAAACCTTCATCCTGATTTTTCAAATTTCATTTTTTTTGAATCCAGAAAACCAACAGGGGTTGATCACTTCTACGACCTTTTCTTCGCCATACGTAACAAAAGAGTGGTTTCTTTTGAGCATTATAATTATAAGAATAAATTGATGACTTCACGTAAGGTCCATCCTTTGGCCTTGAAAGAGTCTAAAGACCGCTGGTATCTGATCGCTATTGATACCAAAGATAAAATTTTAAAATCTTTCGGATTAGACAGAATTAATTATCTGGATGTAAGCAAAAATAAATTCCGAGAGAAATACTCTTATAACTTTAGAGAACATTTTAAAAATGCCTTTGGAGTGATGAATTTAGCGGAGCAAAAACCTCAGAAAATCACTCTGAAATGCACCCGACATCAAGGAGAATACATCAAAAGCTTTCCGCTTCATCAGTCACAAAAAGAGATAAAGGAGACTCCGAATGAAATTTATTTTGAGTTTTTCCTCCATCCTACTTATGATTTTATGCAGGAAATCCTTTCTTATGGTAAAGAAGTACGGGTTTTAGAACCTAAATGTTTAGTTGATGATATTCGCAATCATTTACAGGAATCTTTAAATAGTTATCTTGAAGAGTAATTAGGCACTGTTTAATTTTATTTTTTTTTGAGTATTTTTACATAAACATACCATCATTGAAAGCCCTATTTCTTTATTTATGCTGCTTATTTTCTTCCTTTTTCTTTTCACAACAAAAAGAAGAATTCAGACTTGTGAAAACATATTACAATCAGCACCGCAGTATGCTTAATAATGAATTCAAGAAAAAATTTGATGCAGAACCCGGAACTTTCCAAAAGGCTTCTATCAAGCAAGACTTTCTATTTTTTATGAAAAAAATGGATAGTATTGAAAATGTAGCTTTAATAGGAGCTTTATTAAAGACAAAAAATATAGAAGACCTCCGTAGATTACAACTGGAAAACAAAATGACCTCCCCTGAAAAAGCTCCCGAAATCTTCCCTGTTACGGATAAACCGGCAGATTACCCTGGTGGCATCAATGCATTAAGACAGGAGGTTGCCAATCTTTTTTATATTGACGGTGTTTATTCAGAACTTAAAATGGTTAAAGCGAACGTTGCATTTATTGTAGAGAAAGATGGAAGCATCAGCAATGTAGATGCTCAGGGAGAAAATTTTACATTTAACAGGCAAGCCCAAATTGCATTATATTCTCTTTCAGAAAAATTTTCTCCTGCTATAATCAATGGAGATCCTGTAAGATACCGTTTCAAACTTCCATTAACAATGACTATTGAATAAATAATACAATGTTTACAGACGAATATTTTATGAAGATGGCTTTTCAGGAAGCTGAAATTGCTTTTGAAAAAGATGAGGTACCTATCGGATGCGTGGTAGTATCTAATAACCGTGTTATTGCCAGAGCCCATAATCTTACGGAAACCCTTAATGATGTTACAGCTCATGCAGAAATGCAGGCCATTACTTCTGCCGCTAATTTTTTAGGGGGGAAATATCTCATCAATTGTACCCTGTATGTGACCATGGAACCTTGTGTCATGTGCTCAGGAGCGCTTTCCTGGTCACAAATTTCTAAAGTGGTTATAGGAGCCCGGGACGAGCAAAGAGGATTCATCAACAAACACCTTTCTCTTCATCCAAAAACGGAGATTGTCACAGGAATTATGGAAAACGAGTGCTCCAGTATTGTAAAAGAGTTCTTTCAATCAAAAAGGTAGTTTCTGTAATTTCTATGTTTTATAGCGGTGAAAATGCTGATTAGCGAAATCGCGGAATTGCCAGATTATAAAATACTCTGTCTGGCGACAACTTCTCTTATTCTAAATTACAGGTATTTATTCTTAAAAATAGAATACATAGGAATATCAAAATACTCCCCATCTTTTTTGAGGTGCTGTTTTAAAACCGCTTCCTGCTGCATACCTATTTTTTCCATAATTCTGCCTGAAGATGGATTGTGGAAAAAGTGCGTCGCAAAAATTTTATTATATCCCAGTTCTTTAAATGCAAATTCAACAACAGCTAATGCCGCTTCGGTAACATAACCTTTATTCCAGAAAGGAACAGCAAGCCAATACCCCAACTCAGCCTTATCATCTCCCCTGTCGTGAACTCCGATAGTCCCTATTATTTTTCGGCTTTTATCACGGATCGCAAAAATATATCCTGATTGATTTTCGAAAGCTTCCCGAGACGATTTTAGCCAGAACTCCGCATCCTTTTCAGAATAAGGGTATGGAATATTAGCCGTAAGTTTAGAAAAAACTTTTTCCTGAAGATATTCAACAATATAGGGAAGATCAGTTTCTTCTAATTGTGAAAGAACCAGTCTTTCTGTTTCTATAACCGGAAATTCTCTCATTTTATAAATCTTTTCCTAAAAAATATAGCCCTTTTAAGGTATGAAGCCTGTCTGTTATATGTATTTTAGTCGTCAGCGGTTTATACACGTGGGAAACACCTCCTGTAGCAATTACAAAACAATCATCATTGACTTCCTCATTAATTCGATCAATAAACCCTTCTACCATTCCTAAAAAGCCGTACACCATCCCACTCTGCATACAGGTCACGGTATCCAGTCCCAGTACTGATTTGGGCTTTTTCAATTCAATTTCAGGAAGCTGAGCCGTATGGCTGATTAAAGAATTTAATGAAGTTACAATTCCCGGCGCAATAATCACCCCCAGAGTTTCACCAGTTTCAGTAACACAACTTGCTGTAAGTGCAGTTCCGAAGTCTATAATGATTTTCTTACGATCAGGATACATCGTATGTGCCGCTACAAGGTTAGCATAAATATCCGTTCCCATTTGCTTAGACTTTGCCTGAACCCCCGATGGAGTACTTCTATCAACAATCACAGGAGAGATACCATGTATCTTTTTTATAGCTGAACCAATCACTTTAGTAAGTTGAGGTACAACCGAACCTATAATAACTTTAGTTATTTCTTTGGGCTCAATTTTATAGGTCTGATAAAGCATTAACATCTGAACATATAGTTCATCTGCTGTTCTGTATGGCTTCGTATTGATCACCCATGAAACATCACAATTGTCATCATCAAAAAGACCAAACCTGATATTGCTGTTTCCTACATTAATTACGATAGAGTTCATTTAATTTTTTTAAGAAAAATAATTGTAAAAATAAAGTTTTACGTTTAAAAAAGAGGATTTGAAATGAAAAATATCTGAATGAAGCTGATTCAATTTTTCTATATCAAATCCGGATGTATAAAATTACATTTAAAAGATATAAATATACACTTACTAGTGCCGGATAAACAGCTGCTGTTTCTTACTTTCTGCCAACGATCTATTATTCTAGATTTGTCAGTAAAGAAACCAACCTAAACAAAATCAATATGAAAAATTTAAAAAGACTTTCAAGAAATGGATTAAAATCTATTCAGGGAGGAAATGTAAACTGTCCTATTCCAGGCAGCAGTGTCCCTGCCATATGTCCGGGAACCAAATGCCCTGCCAATCCGTGCACTGCACTTAATTGCATAATTCCTCCTTCGTGTGCCCCCAACCTTTGATAAAAAAATGGGGAGTATTTTTCAACACTCCCCATTTTTTATTTTATTTAACTTCTATAAAATTATTTTCCATATTGATATCCGCCAACCTCTGACTGAAATCTATTCCTAACACTTCCAGCTGGGATTTAGTGTAAGGAATAGTCAAAGTATACTCCTTTTGTGTCCATGGCCAGTAATTTACTGTTGTAAAGTCTCCATAGGCATCTTTCTTCTTCCAGGTATGGGTAAGATTCGTTGGAATCTGGTAGGTCACGATTTTCTTATCTTTTGTCATGATGCTGAAATCAATCGGCATAGGAACCTGTCCATTATTAATTAAAGTAACCGTAGTGGATTTTGCATCATATTTCACATCTTTAATTCCATAATCAATAGTCTTGGTAGTATTGATCCAATAATGATGGAACCACTTCAGATCCATTCCTGAAACCTTTTGAGCAATATGAAGAAAATCACGATCCGTAGGATGTTTTAGGCTCCAGGTATTAAAATACTGTTTCATGATTTCTGCCAGATTCTCTTCTCCTACGATATATCCTAACTCAACAAGGTACAATTCCCCTTTTACATAAGTAGAATATGTATATGATGTTCCGTTATCGTGGTGATCCCCCAACCATACCGCAGGTTCTTCAATCCCTTTTTTGATAAAGTTTCTGTAACCGTCTAACGTTTTAACGAAAGGGTTAGGAAACTTATTCTGTGGCGGAAATAGCTGATACATCACGTAACTTTCTGCATAGCTTGTAAATCCTTCATCCAGCCATGGACGTACCGATTCATTTGTAGCAAGCATCTGCTGATACCATGAGTGAGAGCCTTCATGAGCCATTAATCCCATTAATCCTTCTATATCTTTTGCTTCTCCTAAAATCATGGTACACATTCCGTATTCCATTCCACCATCTCCACCTTGGATAAACGCGTATGTCGGATAGGCATATTTTCCAAAATGGGAATTCATGATCTGAAAATATTGGGTAACATAGGGTTGAGCCTCTTCCCAAACCTTGGTCTTATCATTTTTCTGGTAAACCAGATATACTTTCGGACCATTAGGAACATCAAATCCCTTAACTACATAATCACGGTCTGCACTCCATGCAAAATCAAGAATATTTTTAGCAGTCCACTTCCATATCGCTTTCTTATTTTTTTCTGTTTTGATTTTTGCATTCGCATCATACCCTTTTACTTCTGTAGGGTTAGCTAGAATTCCTCCAGCACCTATTACATAGTCTTTATCAATTTTAATGGTAACATCAAAATCTGAGAAAGGGGCATGAAACTCTCTTCCGATATAATCAAAAGTTGCCCATCCATCATAATCGTATTCAGAAATTTTTGGGTACCATTGAGTCATGGTCATATCCACTCCTTCTTTATTATTTCTTCCACTTCTTCGGATCTGTTGCGGAATTACCGCATCCCATTCCATGGTGAAAGATGTCGTCGAATTAGGCTTAATCGGTTGGTTTAAATAAACCTTCATAATTGTTTCCTGGATTTCAAACTTCAGGTCTTTTCCATTTTGTTTAATCCAATGAATATTTTGAGCTCCTTCCTGATCTTTAGGAATAGAAGCCAATCTTGAAATTCCATCTTTCTGCAATCTTGAGTCACCATTCTTACCCTGACCTCCAACTCTTTGGTCCATCATAGAATTCGGTTTAAAAGCATTCCAATATAAATGGAAATAAACCACATTCAGTTCATCCGGAGAGTTATTGGTATATTCTAATGTTTGATTTCCCTGGTAAGTAAATTTTTCTGCATTAACATCAATATCCATTTTGTATTTGGCAGCCTGCTGATAATAAGGAGTTTGCTGCGCTTGAAATTGTGAAATGATAAACGCAAAAATGATTGCAATCGACTTTTTCATTTAAAATTTATTTTTTTTAAAGGTAGGTAATTTAAGTAAACCTCAAAAATGTGGAGTTATGTTCAATATTTATATTGTTTAAGTAAACTATAGCTGATTTATCTTCCAGCAAATTCTTCAAATATCCACACATTATAATCTGCTTAATCTGTAAAACCTTCGAGAGGTAAAAAAGCTATGGTTGCGCATCCAGTAATTTTCTGATCAGATTAATTTTTGTCTTTCTCAAGATAATTAATTTAGAGTTCTATGATCTCGCAGATAACGCAGATCTTTTTTTAACACTAATAACACCAATGCTTACACAATTTTAACAACAAATATATTGGTACTATTTGTAAAGCCAATTAGTGGCATTTGTTTTTAACAAATAAAAAAGCCTCAAGTTTTTACACTCGAGGCTTATATCTAACTGAAAGTAAGATTATTTTTTAGCAGAAATTTCTTTTTTTCCGCTTTGTAAGATCTTTTCAAGGATCTTCAACGTAATCAGATAAGTTGGCTTTACACCTGTAAGTCCTAAACCTCCTGAAGAAAGTGTACTTCCCGTTTCCAAGGGATTATCTGAAGCATAATAAGCATAGCAAACAAATAGATCCGGTGCAATATGATGTCTGATTTTAGAGGCCACCTGAATAGCTTTCTGGTAGTGAGCGCCTTCCATTTCAAGACCGATTGCTTTCCATGAAGTATTCATGAAATAAGACAAAATATCTCTGTTCTGAAGTGATGTTCCTAAAACCGTGATCATCGTTCCTTCAAAAGCTTTTAATTCATCATCCTTAAAATCATCCAGTTTCAATGCATTTTCAAATGGATAGTTATCAGCAGTTCCCTCAAAAATATGGGAGGTTGGGATCATAATATCCCCTTTTTCTCCGGTTAGAATTCCTGCTTTACCCATGATAGATACAGATTTCACTTTCATCATATACACCTCTCCTTTATGTTCGAAAGGTCTAAGAAGTTCATCCATAACCTCAAATGCCTGCTCTCCGAAAGCATAGTCAAAAACCATGATGACATCATCTCCGGAATATTTCGTCTGGCTAAAAGGCGTGTTTTTAAGATCAGTTTTGCTTAAATCAATGATCTGAACATCTATATTACTTCCACTTTTATCATCAATATAGATCAATCCCTGATCTAAAGCATATTTAGAGACTTTATCACGAAGCTCTTTTTTATCAGAAATTTCCCCGTATAATTTATAGTCAACTTCCTTGTGGTCTTTTTTCTTTAATGCATCATTAGCATAAAGCATATTTTTCACCGAATGCATATTAGCTGAAATAATATGCAACGGACGCATATGAAGATTGTTTTCAAATAAAACCTCTTTCACCTTATGAGCCCATTTTTCACCAAAATAATGATGTCCTACTCTTTCTTTTAAAATAGCACTGAAATGAATTTCCCTTTCTCTGCTTTGCTTCGCATCTTCTAAACTTACTCTTCCCAAGTTATAGATGATTTTGAATAAACGGTCAGGATTATCATCATCCCCAAACGTATTGTAAGCTCTTAAAGTTTCATCAAATGTTCTTCCTATTAAAGAAGAAAGGTGAATCAATGCAACTTCTTTTTCTTTTCTGCTGAATTTCTTCTCTCCCTTTACTACTTCTTCTATAATTTTAAAAGCACGCGTGGGCTTCCAGTTTTCATCCTGAATGAAAGCCAGGTTACGGATTTTATCCGCTTCTATAAATAAGAATGTTAAGTGGGTAAGAATATCATAAATTTCTGAACGTCCTAAAAGAACTTCAATATTCATCTGGTGTTCGTCTATTCTATAGCAGTTTCTTCTTCTCTTTTTGGGAACAATAGGTTCGAAACTTCCTTTATCAAAACCCTCATCTGATGTAAGGTGAATAAAAGCACATTCTTCAATTCCTTCAGGAAGCCTGTCTAAAACATACATCAACCCATCCAGTTCCAGCTTATTAGGAACATTCATGGTGCCATAAATTTCGGGATTGATGGTTTTCAACAAACTTCTTATACTTTCTCCTGAAACACCAGCCGGTTTGAAAAACCCTCTATAAAATAAGTGTCTCATAGAAATGTATAGTCTTTCAATTGCCTCTGTTGTTTCTCTTGCTCTAGAATTTGTCATAAAATAAATTTCACACAAATATACGACTCTTCCATCAATTTTATTTTAAGTATCTTTTAACAAGCTATTTAAGGGCATTATTTTTTTTAAGCGATAAAAACACCGCATCAATTCTTTAAAAAATTAAATTTTTCGACTACACCCCTATATTTTTTAGGGTTAAAATGTTTTCGATTCATTTTTTTTGTAAATTTGCCCTGTAAAAATTAACCTTATTATGTCAACTTTAAGATTCAAAGCGTTAGAAACATTACCATTTAAGGACTTTAGAAAAGATAATTCTATCGAAGTGCCTGCGAAATTGTCAGAATTATTCTGTCAAAATGTTTTCTCAGAAGAAACAATGAGAGAATATTTAACGAAAGAAGCATTCAATTCTATCATGGATGCTATTAAAAAAGGAACTAAAATCCAAAGACACATTGCAGATCAGGTAGCCGTAGCTATGAAAGACTGGGCAATGAGTAAGGGAGCAACACATTATACTCACTGGTTTCAACCTTTGACAGGAACGACTGCTGAAAAGCATGATTCTTTCTTCACTCCAATAGAAGGAGGCAGAGCTATTGAAAGATTCAGCGGAAACTTGCTTATCCAGCAAGAGCCGGACGCTTCTTCTTTCCCGAACGGAGGAATCAGAAACACTTTTGAAGCAAGAGGTTATACAGCCTGGGATCCTACTTCTCCGGCATTCATTATGGGAACTACACTTTGTATTCCTTCCATCTTTATTTCTTACACAGGCGAAACACTAGATTATAAAGCGCCTCTTTTAAGAGCATTAAATGCTGTTGACGAAGCTGCAACAAGCGTTATGCAGTATTTCGATAAAAACGTAACAAAAGTAACTCCTACTTTGGGGTGGGAACAAGAATATTTCCTGGTTGATTCTGCATTATTCCAATCCCGTCCGGACTTGGTACTGACAGGAAAAACTCTATTAGGACACTCTCCTGCGAAAGGACAGCAATTAGATGACCACTATTTCGGATCTATTCCAACAAGAGTTATGAACTTCATGAAGGAGCTGGAAATAGAATGTATGAAATTAGGTATTCCTGTAACCACAAGACATAACGAGGTAGCTCCTAACCAATTTGAGCTGGCTCCAATGTTTGAGGAAGTGAACGTTGCTGTAGACCACAACTCTTTACTGATGGACATCATGGCTAGAGTTGCTCACAAGCACCACTTCCACATTTTATTCCATGAGAAGCCATTCGCTGGAGTAAATGGAAGCGGAAAGCACAACAACTGGTCTCTTGCAACTGATACTGGGGAAAACTTATTAAGCCCAGGAAAAAACCCTAAGAAAAACTTACAGTTCTTAACATTCTTCGTTAACACGATTAAAGCAGTACATGAATATGCTGACCTTCTAAGAGCAAGTATCGCTTCTGCAAGTAATGACCACAGACTAGGCGCGAACGAAGCTCCACCGGCCATTATCTCCGTATTTATCGGAAGCCAACTGTTCAGAGTTTTAGAAGAACTTGAAAAAGTAACAAGCGGGAAATTATCTCCTGAAGAGAAAACAGAATTAAAATTAAATGTAGTTGGAAAAATCCCTGAAATCTTATTAGATAACACTGATAGAAACAGAACTTCACCATTTGCATTTACAGGAAATAAATTTGAAATCAGAGCCGTAGGTTCTTCTGCAAACTGTGCAGAATCTATGACAGTAATGAACACTATTGCTGCAAAACAACTTAATGATTTCAAAAAAGAGGTTGACGCTTTAATTGAAGGCGGTTTGAAAAAAGACGAAGCGATCTTCAACGTTCTAAGAGAGTATATTAAGCAATCTAAGAACATCATGTTTGAAGGTGACGGATATTCTGAAGACTGGGCAAAAGAAGCTAAGAAAAGAGGATTGAATAACCTAAAAACAACTCCGGAAGCTTTAAAGCAGGAAATGGATAAGAAGTTTTTAGATTTATATGAGGAAATCGGAGTATTCACTCACAGAGAGGTAGAAGCAAGAAACGAAATTAAACTTGAAAAATACTCAACAGTTATTGATATTGAAGCAAGAGTTCTAAGTGATATTGCAAGAAATCACATTATCCCTTCCGCTTTAAACTATCAAAACAGACTTATTGAAAACGTTAAGGGTCTTAAAGAAATTTTCAGCGATAAAGAATTCAAAGTATTGGCAAAAGAGCAAATGAGCCTAATTACTCAAATTTCCGAGAATGTTTCTAAAATCAAACTAGGAGTTGAGGATCTTATCAAAGCCAGAGAGACAGCAAAAGCTGTTTCAGATAGCCAAAAACAAGCAGAAGACTATTGTAATAAAGTAATTCCTTTATTTGAAGGAATCAGAGAAGCTTCTGACAGCCTTGAAATGATGGTGGATGATGAGCTTTGGCCAATGACAAAATACAGAGAAATGTTATTTACAAAGTAACATTTGTAAAGTCCATATTAGTGAAACTCTCCGAATTTTTCGGGGAGTTTTTTTATTATCCAGCTTCTCGTTTCAAAACCTTTGTTAACACTATCCAATTATTATATCTGTTCTCATCATCGAATAAATCAAAAGGTATATTTAACGGACCACATTCCACTTGATCTACATTAACTCAAGTTATTCCAAAATAGCCAACACACACCACAACACAAAGAGAAACAAGCACTTACACATCCTCAAAAAGTCGAAAACACGATTACTTAAATAGCTTAGATCTTAATAGGCTGTTAAAGACATATTTTTTCTCTTTTTTAATCAAAGTATTAAAAAAATACCAACAATAAAGGAAAGCCTGAACACTTTGTTAAAGAATCTTAATAAAAAAAACCGCATTATCACCAAAAAAGGGATGTAGCGGTTTGTTTTTCTTTAACATACGTAAATAATATGTTAAAATGTGTTAAAGTAAAGACCTGACATTAATCATATCGAAGGTCTTTTAGTGGGAATCTCTACTTTTGTAATGCTTTTGAAAAATAAATATTCCTTATTTAACAACGGATAATCAAATATATATGAAGAAAAGAGTTTTGTCTTATTTAGTTGCTTTAGTCTCTACTGTGTCCATGCAATCTTGCGCTACAAACTACGTAGTATCAAAACCAGCAACTTACACTAAAGAATACAAAACAGATGCCAAACTAGCTTCTATTGATACCAAGAAAATGGAGCAGGATAAGAAGCAATTGATCAATTCTTTTATCTCAGAAAAGGCAGCCGTTTTATCCAATGCGAAAAATACATTAAAGAATTCTGAGATTGCCAAAGCAATCAAACATAATAAAACCATCGACAATATTCTAACTGAAGCTGAAACATACCTAGGAACTCCTTACAGATATGGAGGGACAACAAGAAACGGTATAGATTGTTCAGCTTTTGTTCTTTCTGTATTCGGAGCAGCAGCAGGTCTTAGCTTACCAAGAGTAGCCGCTTCTCAATCTCACGAAGGAGAAAGAATCGCAAAGGAAGACTTACAGAAAGGAGATTTAATTTTCTTTTCTCACGGAAGAAGAATTTCTCACGTAGGTATTGTAGAAAGTGTTTCTGAAGAAGGTGAGATAAAATTCATTCATGCAGCCACTTCAAAAGGAGTGATGATCTCTTCACTTAATGATTCATATTGGGGTCCGAAATTCAGATTCGCAAAAAGGGTAATCAATGAATATGGTGATGCATATAATAACCTAGCTGCAACAACAGCATCAACATCTACAAGTTTTTAATTTTAAATAATTGATTTAAATAAAGAAAGCCATCAAAATTACTTGATGGCTTTTTTATTGAATTATTCGATAGCTTTAAATTTTTAAGTAACAGTAATGGCGAAATCGTAAAACTGCTGATTTGCTAAATTGCGAATTTCAGGAGTGGTTATCATTTCGATAGGAGAAATCTTTCATTTTTCAAGTACTTATGTGAACTTTTAATGCGTTATTCTAGCTGTTAAAAATCTATTAAGTGTTCTTTTGTGACTTTTGTGGTTTAATTTTTTTCACCACGGATGGCTGAGACTTGCACAGATGCTTACGTTATTCTTAAACAGATTCTAACAAATCAGCTATTTCTATCTATTTCTATATCGAGTCTATACAAGAGACCATAAACTTCAGAAAGTGAAAATTTGGCCTTCTTTAGCCTGTTTGTTTCAGGATTAATAGAATAACTGAATGAAGTTCTGAAATCCGCTTTCTCAAGATTGGTATTTTCAAAGATTGCACCAGATAAATCACAATTCATAAAGACTGCATTCGAAAGATCACTCCCTTCGAAATCAACTTCGTTAAGTCTTGAGTTTTTAAATATCGTTTTCTTAATCGATGTTTTATAAAAGACAGAATTATTCAGCGAACAATCTTCAAACCTAAACGAAAGCCCAAACTCGTTACAGTCATTAAACTGCAACCCGAACATTTTACATTCCTTGAAGATGACATCCCGAAAAGCTGTCGAAACAAGTTTGACCATACTTAAATTGCATCCTATGAATTCACAATCATTAAAGCTGAAAAACGAAAAATCTGCATATTCTAAATTACAGTTGCGGAACGTACAGTTTTCATATTCTCCTTTTTCAAGTTGTGAAAAGGCAGTGTTTTCGAAAGTTTGATCCAAGACATATGCTTCTTTCATAAGATTTTATGATGTAAGTATGATTTTTTAAATAAGATTAAAACAGAACGATTGTAAACTTCTACACTAAACTATTTTTATCGAAGTAGTTCAGTTTAAAAAAGATAAAAGTCATTGTAGAAAAGGCTAACAGGGAGCTTCCTCCATAACTAAAATAAGGCAACGGAATCCCAACGGTCGGGAAAAGCCCCATAACCATCCCTAAATTGATGGAAAAGTGCATCAGCAGTATCGAGGCAAAGCAATAGCCAAAAACCCGATTAAAAGTGGACTTCTGCTTCTCAGCCAGGTAGTAGATCCTTCCGATATATAACATATAGCACAATACCAGAGCTGCACTTCCTACAAACCCCCACTCTTCACCCACTGTACAGAAAATATAATCGGTACTCTGCTCAGGAACAAATTTCCCCTGAGTCACTGATCCTTCGCGATATCCTTTTCCTAAAAGCCCACCTGAACCAATTGCCGTTTTAGAATAAAGCAAATTGTATCCAGATGTATCTCTAAACGCTTTTTCTCCTTTATAGAGAACTTCAATCCTTTCTCTCTGGTGCTTAGGAAGCTTTTCCAGAATATAAGGTGTTGCAAATGCTAAACCACATAACAACAATATAGACCCCGCTATACTTGAAATAGAGATAACATCCCAGGACATTCTATAATAGTTCAGTGCAATTAAAATTCCGGCAATAACCACGATAGCAATAACCACATAAATAGGATCCACTGCTAGTGATACTAAAAATACCGAGGCAAAAAGAAACCCGATACCAAACAAGAAGCCACTTAAGCCTTCTCTGTATAAGGCAATAAAAAAGGCTACAAAAACCAACAATGACCCTACATCAGGAATCGCCAGTACAACAATTCCAGGAATTCCTACAATAGCCAAAGAAGTTAGCAGTGATTTTTTATTATTCAAATTAAAATCAGGACTGGAAACGTAATTAGCTAACATCAGAGCTGTTCCCAATTTGGCAAATTCTACAGGCTGCAAACTCAGAGGGCCGAATTTATACCAGTTCTTCTGACCAAGCACTTCTTTCCCAAATGGAAACAGACCTATCAGCAAAAGAACACCTACAATATAGATGATCCCTGCCATATTTTCGAAGAATTTAGTTCTGGTAAAAAAAATAATAATCCCCACAAAAACAGAAACTCCAAACCATACAGCCTGTCTCGTTCCACTTGCAGGTTCCACACTATAGATATTTGCTATAGCAAATATGCAAAGCAAGAAATATAAACCAAGACCTAATTTATCTAATCCTTCTGTCCATTTCATTGCTCTTTGGTTTTTTGAGGGGTTGTTTCTGCTTCTATTTGCTTCTTAAGTTGTTCTTTTTGTTTTTTAATAAAATCCAGGCTGTCTTGTTTTTTCTTAAGCTTTATGGAATCTAATTTAGGATCTTTATATAAACCTTTACGTTTTAAGTCCGCAACCCATTGCCTTTTATATTCAGGCATAAAGCTTGCGTTTACCATTTTCTTATAAAGATTTTCTCTTTTTAAGTCTCCCGTAATATACTTCTCAGCAATAACCGTAGATGCCGGTCCTGCCCAGGTAGCTCCAAATCCAGCATGTTCCATTACGGCTACCACTACAATTTTTGGTTTATCAGCCGGAGCAATCAATACAAAAATAGAGTTATCCTTTCCTTGTGGAACCTGCGCTGTTCCTGTCTTTGCCAACTGTGTAAAATCATTTGATTTTAGACTTCTTGCAGTACCTCTTAGAACCACCGCTTCCATTCCTTTTAAAACAGGATCGAAATGTTTAGTATCTACTAATGTCTTATGTTTTTTCTTAAATCTTGGATCAGGGTTTGGTTTTCCATCTACAGACTTAACAATATGTGGTGTATAATACCAGCCTTTATTAGCAATTGCTGCGACAAAGTTGGCTAATTGCAATGGAGTTAACAGAACATCACCTTGCCCCATTCCATTAAAAACAGCTCCTGTTGAAAGTGGGCTCCAGTTTTTAGTTTTAGCTCTCTTTTCATACATCTCCCCACTAGGAATTCTACCTTTAGACCCTACTGCTAAATCGTTGTTTAAAAATTCTCCAACTCCAAAACTGCTCATGATTTTTTTCCATTCATCAACCCCTCTGGATGGATCTCCAGGATACTTATTGACAATCGCCAGATAGGCATAGGAAAAATAACAGTTACTGGACACCTGTATTGAAGGGATTAAAGGGACAGCTCCCCCATGACCTTTGATTCTTAATCCTTTATAATTAAAACCTCCTCCACATGGAAAAATTGTATTTTCATCCATAACACCCATTTGCATTCCGGCTAGTGCTGTCAAAAGCTTAAACGTAGACCCCGGAGGATAGGCTGCCTGAAGTGATCGGTCAAATGTAGGCTTGTTTTCGTAAAGAGTATCTTTCCCTAACCTATATAGGTTTCTGGATTTATTAGGACCAGTGAAAAGATTAGGGTCAACATCAGGTCCGGTAGCCGCAACTAAAATCTCTCCGTTATTAGGATCAATGGCAACAATAGCCCCATGTTTATTAACCAACATTTCTTCTGCTGTCTTTTGTAGGTCATAATCGATGGTAAGGGTAACATCTTTTCCGGTGATAACATCTTTATCCAAAGCCCCATCTTTATAAGAGCCTATGTTTCGAAGTCTGATGTCTTTTTGTATATACTTTATTCCCTTTACCCCGCGAAGCTCCTTTTCATAGGATTTTTCTACTCCAGATTTTCCAATGAAGTCTCCCGGTAAATAATAAATAGAATCTTTTTTGATATCCCTTTCATTCACCTCATTGGTATATCCCAATAAGTTTCCGGATGTAGAAACCTCATATTGTCTTTGAGGTCTTGAAACAATACTGAAAGCTGGATATTTGAAAATAATTTCCTGAACTCTTGCAATATCTTCTCTGCTGAGGTCCTTCATGAATGTCATCGGAGTCAGTTTCGAATAATATTTCTCTTTCGTAATGGTATTGATTCTTCTAATGAAATCAGGTTTTGTAATTTTCATTAAACTACAAAAAGCCAATGTATCAAAGTCAGGCTTCATCAATGCCTGAGTAAAAGAGATTTCATAGGCAGGCTGATTGCCTACCATAATTTTCCCATTCCTATCAAAAATTACTCCCCTCTGAGGAATAACATATTCAGTTTTAATTGAGGTATTCGCCGCGTTGAGGGCATATCGATCCGTAAATAATTGCAAATAAGCAAGCCTTGCTACAAAAATAAGAGCAATAACGGCGACAACGGCAAAGATTTTTAAATAACGTGTGTTCAAACTTTTTGTTTGATTTTAAATATTAGTGCGTAAATAACTATAAATATAAAGGAAATTATACTTGTTACCAACACATTAAACAATATTTCAAAAAATCTGCTAAACTTAAAGAACTCTATATACTGTACTATAAGCTGATGCAGGAAAATACTTGAAAAAAGAAACAGTAAGAACTGTGCCCATTGAAGGGATTGAAAAGAAAAAAAGTCAGTGGATGTATCGGTAGACGTCCTGAAAATTATTGTTCTGAAGTAAGCAATAAGCGTCGTAGCAAGCGCATTGATCCCCCAGGAATATAAAAAGGCATCAATGGAAAGACCGATTAAAAAACTTAACGCTAAAAATTGAAATCTATTTCTGAAGAAAGGATAGAACATGACAAACACCGGGTACAATACCGGCGTATATTTTCCGAATAACATGATCCTGTTCAAAACAAAAATTTGTAATGCAACAAGAAAAATCATGATTAAAATATCCGTAAATAATGTTCTGCTAATCATTTTCTTTTTTTATTACTGCTTGTAATGTATCCTGAATCTTCTGAACCTCAGCTTTTTTAAGGCTTTTAACCACATATACTTTGCTCAAAGAACCCATCTTTTCACTCAGTTCTACGGATATATCCCAAAATCCAGTCTTATTATCTACAGAGTATCCCGCAACAGTCCCAATCATAACTCCCTTTGGAAAGATTGCTGATTTCCCATCGGTAACAATAGTATCTCCTACCTTTAAAGCAACATATTTTGGAATATCAGCCAAATGCATGACTCTGGAATTATCTCCATTCCAGGTTAAGGTTCCAAAATATCCCGATTTTTTTAAAGATGCATTGATCCGGATTCTGTTTACACTTAAAACCGACTGGACTAATGCATAGCTATCTGTAGAGTTGATTACAATCCCTGCAATTCCTTTAGGTGCCATAACCCCCATTTGAGGAAATACGCCATCTCTCCGGCCACGATTGATTGTAAAATAGTTGTTTCTTCTGTTGATACTGTTGAAAACAATTTCTCCATCTACAAATGTATAAATCTGTCCTCCTCCTAAAGTATCGTGAACTTTTCTGAAAACTGGTTTTTTGGCACCGTCTTTTCCATACAGCTCAACCATTAAGGCTTTATTCTGAGCAACAAGATCTTCATTGATCTGCTTAAGCTTCAGATAAGAAACCCCTTCATCGATATATCCGGAAACCCATGAATTTAATGCGGCTGATTGGCCGGCAATCCAGGATTTCTGCATGGCATTCTTAGAGAATATCAGAACCAGAGCAATAATTTGCAAGAAAATAAAGAAGACAAAAAGAGCGTTCTTCGAAAATAATCTCAGCAAAAATCCCATTCAGATAGAGTCGTAAAAAGTTAAAATTATTTAATTAAGAAATTGAATTTATCCATATTCTTAAGTGCAATACCAGTCCCGCGAACTACCGCTCTCAACGGATCTTCAGCTACAAAAACAGGAAGACCTGTCTTCTTGTGTAATCTGTCCGCCAGACCTCTCAACAATGCACCACCTCCAGCAAGATAAATACCTGTTTTATAAATATCAGCAGCCAATTCAGGAGGCGTTAAAGAAAGCGTCTCCATAACTGCGTCTTCAATTCTGATAATAGATTTATCCAATGCACGGGCAATTTCTTTGTAGCCCACCATGATTTCTTTTGGTTTTCCTGTAATAAGGTCTCTACCTTGTACCGGAATATCTTCAATATCAACGTCTAAATCTTCAACAGCAGATCCCACTTCTATTTTCACTCGCTCAGCTGTTCTTTCACCAATATAAAGATTATGGTGAGTTCTCAGAAAATATGCGATATCATTTGTAAATACATCTCCTGCAATTTTCACAGATTTGTCACAAACAATACCTCCTAAAGCAACTACTGCAATTTCAGTAGTACCACCACCTATATCGATGATCATATTTCCTTCAGGTTTTTGTACATCTATCCCAACTCCTATTGCAGCTGCCATCGGCTCATAAATCAGCCTTACTTCTTTTGCATTTACTTTTTGTGCAGAGTCTCTTACCGCTCTTTTCTCAACTTCGGTAATCCCGGAAGGAATACAGATAACGATTCTTAGAGCAGGTTGAATAAATTTACCTTTGATCCCAGGAATTTTCTTAATAAATTCTTTGATCATGTGCTCAGAAGCATGAAAATCCGCAATAACTCCATCCTTCAAAGGACGGATGGTTTTGATGTCTTCATGGGTTTTCCCCTGCATATGTTTAGCCTGTTCCCCTACAGCTATCGGCCTGCCAGTAGAACGTTCAATCGCAACGATTGACGGCTGGTCTATAACAATTTTATTATTATGGATGATAAGTGTGTTAGCAGTTCCCAAGTCTATCGCAATTTCTTGCGTAAACATATCGAATAAACTCATATTTTTCTTCTGATTTAAGTTTACAAAGATATAAATTAAACAGTACTAATAAAATTTGATAAGCATATAATTTGGTTAAAATTTGGTTAAAATTTAAAATAATTTATAAACAGTTAACTTAATTTTTTATAATACTATTCGAAACAAAGATCCACAGCGGATTTATAGTTTTTTACGATAACAATCATATACAATTTCAGAAACCGTTTAATTAAAAAAAGCGTAAATTTGCCGTTGCTTATGTTACAGTATTCTAATATACATCAGACGTCAAATTTCGCAGTACTTTCTATAAGCTACGAGAAAGCGGATGGAGAAACACGTGGGAAATTTGCGTTTTTTGATGAAAATATAAAAAGTTTTGTTACCCGAATTCATGATGAAAATTTAGGGGATGCTTTTGTGGTTTCCACCTGTAACAGAACGGAGATTTATACCACTACCCCCAATTACCTTTTGGTTGCCGAAGAGTACTGCAAAACAATCGGGGTAAATATCACAGACTTTCTTCAGTTTGCCAATATCTTAACCAAAGAAGAGGCATTGAAACATTTGTTCAGGGTAGCTGCCGGTCTGGAAAGCCAGATTATCGGAGACTTTGAAATTATCGGACAAATTAAAAAGGCCTATAGCCGATTTAAGAAAGAAAGACAGAATTCGAATCCTTATTTAGAACGAGCCATCAATTCTGCCATCCAGATTTCAAAAAGAATCAAAAACGAAACGGGGATCTCCAATGGCGCTGCTTCTGTTTCCTACGCAGCAGTTCATTACATCCTTAATAATCAAAAAAGAATTACCGAAAAAAACATCTTGCTTTTAGGAGTAGGAGAAATCGGACAAAATACGGTTGAAAATTTAGTAAAACATGTCTATCAGCCAAAAATAAAAATCGCTAACAGAACTCAGGAGAAAGCAGAGAAAATTTCCCAGAAATATTCAATTCCTCATGTTGATTATGCTGATTTTGACGAAGAACTAAAAAATACGGACATCCTTATTGTAGCAACAGGAGCAAAACATCCTATTGTAAACCAATCCCATTTCCCGAATGGAAAAGAAACTTTAGTGATCGACCTTTCTATTCCCCATAATGTTGAAAAAGATGTTACCCAAAATAAAAATGTAACCCTGATTGATGTGGATGAGCTTTCAAAACAAATTCAGGAAACCATCCAGCAAAGGGAAAAAGAAATTCCTAAAGCAGAACTCATAATCAAGGAAATGACAAAAGACTTTCTCGAATGGGAAAAAAAGAGAAAACTCGCTCCTAACATCCACCATTTCAAAGCAGTTCTTAAAAATATGGAACGTAATGAAATGCACCAGTTTTACAGAAAAAACAAATACATCAATATAGACGATATGGCGCTTTCTGAGAAAATGATTCAGAAAATCACCAACCGTTTTGCAAAATACATCATAGACAATCCTTGGAAAGCCGAAGAAATTAGTAAATTAATGCACGAAATATTAGTTGAACAACCAAACAACGAATTCAATGAAAAGCATTAGAATAGGAACAAGAAATTCAGCACTTGCTCTTTGGCAGGCAAGAGAAGTTGCAAGATATTTGCAAAACAATAATTACATGACAGAGATTGTGCCCATCGTTTCTTCGGGGGATAAAAATCTCAATCAACCATTATATTCTTTAGGAATTACAGGTGTCTTCACAAGAGATCTCGATATCGCATTATTAAACGACGAAATAGATATTGCTGTACATTCTTTAAAGGATGTACCTACTCAGCTGCCTCAACACATTGAGCTTATTGCTTACCTGGAAAGAGATTTTCCTCAGGATGTCTTAATAAGAAAAGAATCATCCAGAGATAAAGAATTCCATGAACTAAAACTAGCGACAAGTAGCTTAAGAAGAAGAGCCTTCTGGTTAAAGTATTATCCCGACGCTACTTTTTCTGATATTCGTGGTAATATTCAGACCCGACTTCAAAAATTAGAGGAACAGGATTTTGATGCCACTATCTTATCTTTAGCAGGCATTAAAAGAATGAAGATGGATATTGATTATGAAATGCTTCCATTAATGATTCCGGCACCATCTCAGGGAGTCATTGCTGTTGCGGGCCATTCTGACAAAAAAGAAATCAACGAAATCGTTAATCAAATCAACCATAAAGAAACACAAATCTGTGTTGAGATTGAGAGAAACTTTCTAAGCACTCTTGAAGGAGGTTGTACTGCTCCCATAGGAGCCTTTGCTGAAATATTCGATGATCAGATCCGTTTTAAAGCTGCCCTTTGCTCTTTAGATGGGAAAAACTGCATTGCTACTGATGAAAGCTTCATCTACAATGATTCTGAAAATTTTGGAGAAAAATACGCAAAAATCGTTCTTGAAAACGGAGGTAAAGAATTGATGGCAGAAATCAAAAGTCAAATCTAATTTAACTTCTTACCTTTACTTCACCAACCTTTATAAAATGAAAATCTTATTTACCAAAAATATAGACCCATCTGTTTTATCCAAAGAAATTGGAGAGCATGTTACGGCTGACTGTATTGAGGTAATTAAAACGATTCCGTTACAGGTTCATCCATTTGATCTGAAAAATTATTCTCTCATTTTCACAAGTGCTAATGGAGTAATTGCTTTTTTTAAAAATCAATTCAAACCCAATGAGGATTTTACAGCAAAAAATTACAATAAGATTTATTGTGTCGGAGAGAAAACAAAAAGAGAGTTAAGAAAAAATGGATTCGGCACTTTCAAGGTTCTGAAAAATGCAGAAGCATTATCTTCATTCATTATCGGACACTGCCCGCATGAACAATTCCTGCATTTTTGCGGAAATCTGGCTCTCGATGTTCTCGACTGCGATCTGCCGCTGCAAAATATCAAATATAAGAAAGTAACGATCTACAAGACAGAGGAAATTAATCCTTTAATAACTGAAAAATATCATGCTGTAGTTTTTTTCAGTCCAAGTGGAGTTCGTAGTTTTGCAAAACAAAATTCACTGGAAGGCATTCAGCTTTTCTCGATAGGAGAAACTACTTCCGGTGAGCTTAAAAAATACACACAAGAACAAATTTTCACTTCTGAAGGCAATACATTGACATCCATTATGGATCTCATCAGAAGAGAACTTAAAAATAACCAGTGAAGCACCAATTGCCCGGCAATTTGACTGCTGTATTATTTTAAATAAATTATGATTAAAAACGACCTATATTTAAAAGCACTTCGTGGGGAAACCGTAGAAAGACCTCCAGTCTGGATGATGAGACAAGCAGGAAGATATCTTCCCGAATTTATTGCTCTTCGTGAAAAATATGATTTCTTTACAAGATGTCAGACTCCAGAATTGGCCGCTGAAATTACAGTACAACCAATCCGTAGATACCCTTTGGATGCCGCTATCTTATTTTCCGATATTCTGGTAGTTCCACAGGCAATGGGGATTGATTTTAAAATGAAAGAATCAGTTGGTCCCTGGTTGGATAATCCCATCAGAACAATGGAGCAGGTTCAAAATATCGAAGTACCCAATGTAGATGACACATTAGGTTATGTTTTTGATGCTATAGAACTTACATTATTAAAGTTAGATAATGAAATTCCATTAATAGGTTTTGCCGGATCACCATGGACAATCCTTTGTTATTGCGTAGAAGGAAAAGGTAGTAAGGCTTTTGATATTGCCAAATCTTTCTGTTTTAAGCAGCCGGAAGCCGCCCATTTACTTCTTCAGAAGATTACAGATACCACGATTGCTTATTTAAAAAGAAAAGTGGAAAAAGGGGTGTCTGCAGTACAGATTTTCGATTCGTGGGGTGGCATGCTTTCTCCTGAAGACTATCAGGAATTCTCTTGGCAATACATCAATCAGATTGTTGAAGCCTTAAGCCCACTTTCTCATGTTGTAGTATTCGGAAAAGGATGCTGGTTTGCTTTGGAAGATATGACCATGTCCAAAGCTTCTGCTCTTGGAGTAGACTGGACGATCAAACCTGAATTTGCCAGAACACTGACCAATCACACAATGACCCTACAGGGAAATTTTGATCCTGCACGATTGCATTCAACTCCTGAAACGATTAAGAAAATGGTTAATGAGATGATCAACCGTTTTGGAAAAGACCGATATATAGCAAATCTAGGGCATGGGATCTTACCTAATATTCCTTTGGAAAATGCTGAAGCATTTATTCGTGCGGTTGTCGATTGGAAACCCAATATTTAATAATACATAGATAATCTATCTCTCATGAGATATAGAAAAAATATAAACTCCCTTTCAGCAATTGAAAGGGAGTTTTTGTTTGAATCAATAGTTAAGCGTTAAAAGTTTATTCTTTTATAATTCTTTTACTTATTATTTCTTTCTTATTATCTATCAAAATCAAATAGCTTCCTTTTGGTAGATCTGAAAGATTATATCCATCAGCCTCTCCTGTAAAACTCTTCACTTTTCTACCTGCCATATCGAGCACCGTGATCTTGGAATCAAATTTCAAATTACCTGACCGGATATATATATAATCCTGCACCGGGTTTGGATACACTCTCATCTTATCATTAAAAGAGACTTCTGATGTTGCTAAAGCTCCCGAAGTAACGACAACATCATCAACAACTACTCCATAGGAGTAATCCCCTGCATCATCATATACGAATCTCATTTGAAAATTAGCATTCGCATAGGGCGTGAGATCAATATCAGTTGCTCCATCATAGCTTACAAGTACATACTGAAATGTATTCAGGTCTAAATCCCAGGTTCCGGAGTCTCCGGAAGAAGTAAATACCTGAACCCATGAGGTACCATTAAAAACCTCAACTTTTAACGTGGAATCGAGGTCAGAAATCATATTGGCATATTTAAAGGACAATTTAGGATTGGAAATAGCTGAAATATCGATAACGGGAGATATTAGTCTTGCATTGGTATTAATACTATTGAATCCTGCTGCATCATCGTCAAAAAAAGCAGCTCCGTTAGGAAATGAGGCAAATCCATTTTCAGTACCTACATCCCAATTATAAGAAGTATCCGGATTGTTGGTTGTCCACCCTGAAGGCAGTGCACCTCCATCAAAGTTCTCAGAAAATACTTGTGCATGATACATCCCACAAGCCACTAGAAAAAAAAGTAATAATCTCATCATGGTATTTTGTTTTATTGGTCACATTAAATTTAATAATTAACACTCATAAAAAGAAAACATTTAACATAAAATACGTTCTTGATAAATTATATAAAACAATGCAAGACCGAAATATTAATTAAATTCACAGTAATTGGCGTATTTATATAAAAAACCCCACCTTTAATTACTAATACTTTAATTATTTAATATGAAAAAGCTAAACAAAGAAAAATGAAGACAATCCTAGCAGGAGGCGAGATCTGTCTTGAATGTGCTTACGGATATTATCAGGTTATTATCCAAGGAAGGTGCTACTGCGTAGCCTGGGAATAATGATTAATAAAAAAAGCAGTTTTTCAACTGCTTTTATTTTTTATCTTAACATCTTCTGAGCCTTTTTTACTCCTTCGACCAGTAAATCAATTTCCTGAAACGTATTATATACTGCAAAGCTTGCTCTCACTGTTCCTGCAATATTAAAAAAGTCCATAATAGGCTGAGTACAATGGTGTCCTGTTCTAACGGCAATCCCCATTTTATCTAGAATCATCCCTACATCAGAGGAAATCCCCACTCCTTCCAAATTAAAGGAAACAACCCCTACTCTCTTGGCTTTCTCTCCATAAATTTTAAGATCCTCAATTTCCAAAAGTTGTCTCTGAGCATAATCTAAAAGAGCATTTTCATGTCTCTGGAGATTTTCATACCCTACCTTTTCAATGAAGTCTACTGCAGCTCCTAAAGCAATATTTCCTCCGACATTGGGAGTTCCTGCTTCGTATTTAAATGGTAATCCTGCATAAGTAGTTCCATCAAATGAACAGGTAGCAATCATTTCTCCACCACCATGAAATGGAGGAAGGGATTCCAGAACTTCTTGTTTTCCATATAAAATACCGGTTCCCATCGGGGCATACATTTTATGTCCTGAAAACACAAAGAAATCACAATCCAGTTTCTGAACATCAATTTTGAAATGAGGAGCTGACTGTGCGCCATCTATTACAATATAAGCATTGGATTTTTGTCTGGTTTTTGCTATAATCTCTTCAACAGGATTTACAATTCCCAAAGCATTAGAAACCTGGTTTACAGAAACAACTTTTGTTTTTTCACTCAGATACTGATCCAAATAGTCAAGCTGTAAAATACCATTTTCATCGATAGGAATTACCCGAAGCTTTGCTCCGGTTCTTTCACAAAGCAATTGCCATGGAACAATATTAGAATGATGCTCTAAGTAAGAGATAATAATTTCATCGTCCTTTTTAAGTTCCTGGGTTAAGATATATGCGATGAGGTTTAAACCCTCTGTAGTTCCTTTTGTAAAGATGACCTCAAAATCATGTTTTGCGTTAATGAATTTTTGAATCTTCCTTCTCGAAAGCTCCATTTCTTCAGTTGCAAGCTGGCTTAATGTATGAATCCCTCTATGAACATTAGCATTAAGCTCTGTATAATATTGATTCCAAACTTCTAAAACAGAATTAGGTTTCTGAGATGTTGCCGCATTGTCCAGATAAACCAATGGTTTACCATTCACCAACTGATTTAATATAGGAAACTGACTTCTTATTTCTTGAATGTCAAACATTGATTAAAAATTTTACAAATTATAGCGTTCTTATTTAGAACACTTCAAATTTACAGCTTTTTTTTGAAAGGCTGCAGAATGAAAAATATGATAGATACAATCTAAAAAATAAAAACCTGTCAAAAAATTGACAGGTTTTATATTTTGATAAATTTCTTTGAAAGATCTTATCCTTCGAAAGATTTTTCTTCTGTTGTTGGAACATCAGGAGATTGTGTCTTCACTTCTTCTGCTTCTGCTTCATCCTCTTCATCTTCTGCTGCCGCACCTCCCTTCATTGCATTTCTAGACATCTTAACAGCTACAACAACTGCATTGTCTGGGTGCATGAAAGAATATCCTTCAGCTTTGATACCTCCTACATAAATTTTGTTACCAATTTTAAGTGGAGTAACGTCGATAACAACTTCATCCGGCAAGTTTGCAGGAATCGCCTTAACTTTTAGTTTTCTGAAAGACTGACGTAAAGCACCACCCGCTACAACACCTTTAGAACGACCAGTGATTCTTACAGGAACTTCCATAACTACTGGCTTATCGTCAGATAGCTGATAGAAATCTGCATGAAGAATTTTGTCTGTAATTGGGTGAAACTGAATATCTTGAAGAACTGCTGGAATTGTTTGTCCGTCAACTTCAATAGATACCGTGTGTGCTTCAGGAGTATATACCAAACCTTTGAAAGCTTTCTCTTCAGCAGAGAAGTTTAAAGGTTCCGTCCCTCCATAGACAACACAAGGAACTAATTCAGCATCACGTAAAGCTTTTGTAGACTTTTTGCCCACGCTTTCTCTTTTTGTACCTTGAATTGTAATAGATTTCATTTATAAAAATTTAAAATTTTGTTTAAAATATATTTTGCAAACCGCAAATAATCAATTAGATAACGAATTTACTACTGATTGATTGGTGCTCATGAACCATCTTCATAACGTCTGCAAATAATGGGGCGCAAGATAGCACTTTTATTTTAGATGACAAATTATTTTTAACAGGAATTGAGTCAGTTACAATGACTTCCAACAATTGAGATTTCTCAATATTCTCGTAAGCCTTTCCTGAAAGTACTCCATGAGTAGCCATCGCTCTTACTGTTTTTGCTCCTTTCTCCATTAAGATATCTGCCGCCTTACAAAGTGTTCCTGCCGTATCGATCATGTCATCAATAAGGATAACATTTTTACCTTCTACATCTCCGATAAGGAACATCTCCTCCACCACATTCGCTTTCTTTCTCTCCTTATACGCAATTACGACTTCAGCACCTAAATGCCCTGCATAGTTTTTAGCTCTCTTAGCCCCACCCATATCCGGAGAAGCAATCGTAAGATTATCTAAATTCAATGAAACAATATAGTCTACAAAAACTGTAGATGCATAAAGATGATCCACAGGAATCTCAAAGAACCCTTGAATCTGATCCGCATGTAAATCCATTGTCATAATTCTTGTAGCTCCGGCAGCAGTTAAAAGATTCGCAACCAATTTAGCACCTATCGGAGCTCTTGGCTTATCTTTTCTGTCCTGTCTTGCAAGTCCAAAATACGGAAGTACAACAGTAATACTTTTTGCAGAAGCCCTTTTTGCAGCATCAATCATTAGAAGAAGCTCTAAAAGATTATCTGCCGGAGGGAATGTAGATCCTATTAAAAAAACCCTTCCACCTCTTACTGATTCGTCTAAAACAGGTTCAAATTCCCCGTCACTAAACTCCTGGAAGTTTATTTTTCCTAGTTCCTGCCCATAATAGTGAGCAATTTTCTCTGCCAAGTCCTTACTCGTCCTTGTACTAAATAGATAACTTAACTGATCGGCCATTTTTACTTTTTAAGATTTTGCAAATTTAAAAAAAAACCACAAGAATTACTCTTGTGGTTTCTAAGTTTTTATTTCCTTACTTTAATTAAGGGAATTTTACTCCCGAATAACTATTAGTATTTACTTGTGGTAGCGTAGATTTATACTTAGCGTTAATAGATTTAATAAATTCATTCGCAACAATAGCATATCCTCTTCCCGTCAGGTGTACCCCATCCAGTGAGAAAGATCCTCCTGTTAGAAATTTAGCAGTATACTTTACTCCATCAAATGAAATTCCAGACTCCCCATTTAATTCAACCATTTTTTTATTAGCATCTACAAATGCCAATCCATAAGCGTCAGCCATTGCTTTAATAGAACCATTATAAGCATCTACTGCAGTTTTTACATTAGCTGCTTCTTTTTTCGTCAAAACATGCTGATTTTGCAAAGGATAAGAAATACCATATACGTTTACCGCTGCTGGAGCGCCAGGCGCAGGTGTATTAATTACAGCACGGGTTGTAAGAAGAATATAATCATCAGAAGTAGATTGTCTTGCCTGACCAAAAATCTGACCAAATGCTGTTGCTGTAGGAAGTCCTAAAGAAGGAGTTAACGCAGCAGTGAGCTGAGCAGACAGGTCCTGAAGCGAAGCATCTTTAATTAAAACAGGGTTCGCTGAAGTAGTTGAAAGTAAATTAATTCTATCTCCAGCCCCAAAAGCAGTTAATGCTTGTTTAAGCGGACCATAAAGGCTCGTGTTAAGTGTATTTAGATTAGCACCCAAAGCCGCTGGTGTCAATGGATTATAAGGCACTGTTGTGAAATAAGGAATAGAGGTTACATAAGGAATATTAGCAATCACTCCTTTCGTAGCTCCTGCAGCTTTCATAGTTTCTAAAACAGTCTTAATAGAACCTGCCACAACGTTTGGATCTGATATATCATTGGATCCATAAGTCGTTGGATTAGTATTACCAGTCTGATTTACACCTAGTCCTCCACTTGTAGCATAGCTTAAAACATCATTATTACCAATCCATAGTGAAAAGAATGTTGGTTTTTTCGCTGCGGCATCCCCTACAACAGTTGAGGTTGCACTTGAAGAAAACCTAACATAATAAGGATTTGCCGTTCCTGCTACTACTCCGGCTATATTTCCATATCCAGGTGCTATTAAATGAAATGATTTTGCTCCCGGAACACCAAAGTTATTGAGTGGTCCTGTAATCTTATTAGCTATATTAGTAGTTGGAGCAGCAGCTACATTAGTAATATTCGGAGAGCCATTTGTAAAGGACTGAATATATAGTTTGGTAGCCTGAATCGGAGTAGATCCTAATAATAGACCTCCATTATTGTCTGCCATTAAAGGCTGAACAAAGTTGCCGCCTCCGGCTAATTTCATTTGTCCTGCAATGATGCTTGGATATGATTCATTTTGCCCGTCAATATACAAGGCATTATCTCTGAACCCAGAGGTCAATGAGTTTCCTAAGGAAATATAATTAGAGAAATTGGCTTCACCTTGAGTTACCTGGATATCTTTTACATCCGTATCAAAATCATTTTCGCAGCTCGTCGTAAAAAAAAGAGCAGAGACAGCGATTGTAGAAATTATAATTTTTTTCATAGTCTTCAATTAAAAAGGGTTGTAAGATAAACCTAGACCAAAATAGAATGCTGTAGCTTTAGCCTGTCCGTAAAAACCAAGGTTTGCATTTTTGACATCTCTGGCCTGAGGCATAGCATAACCTCCTGCGATATCAACTCCAAATTGCTTTAATTTAAAGCCTACCCCTCCTGTCACTACATATGTATTAAATGAAGGTGTTTCAGGAATGAAGTTATTATCCGAATAAGGAGATTCATCATAATAAGCCCCAAGACGGCCATAGATCATATCACTAAATGCATATTGTGTTCCTAACCTGAATGTTTTAGAATTTCTAAAGTTTTTAGGAGCAACAACAACTGTCGGATCTGCCTGGTTTCCAATCGGAGCAGTTGCAAAATCCAATGTCAGCCTGCTGTATCTTTCCCATCCATGATAATTGAAGTCAGCAGAAACCAACCATTTTGGAGTTATTTTATACGTTAATCCAATTGTATATTCTTCTACTAAAGGCAATGTTGCCGTAAAGCTATCTTGTCCGGATGCCCCTAATCCCAACAATGCATAAGTAGATTGTGATGGAAATTTAAAGGTTGCAGTCCCGTTTTTAGCTTTCATATCAACAGGCGAGCGGTAGGCAACACTCACATCAAGCTTTTCATCGGGCCTAAAGTAAAAACCAAAGCCATATCCGTGACCGGTTGCTTTGCTATCTTTGAGGTTAAGATCACCTCCAAGCTGGGTAACAGCCCTATCCCAATTTACAGATCCTCTCGCATAAATATAGCTTGCCCCAAAAGACAACCATGGTGCTAATTTTACAGAAACCATTGGCTGGAAATAGAAACTCTTTAATTCAAGTCTCTGAACCATTTCTCTTCCTTCCCAATCATTTGGCCACTCAATGGTACTTCCAAAAGGTGTTGAAAAGCTAAAACCAACTGATAAATTCTCTAGTGGCTTATAAGCAATTGCTGCATAAATGGGTGTTCCGGTAGGATTATTCGTTTCTGTACTTTGTAAAGTATTTAAATTCTGAAAAGTAACTTTATTACTCGCTCCAAATCCTCCCGCCACTATACTTAGTTTCGAAGGGATGAATGACATACCCGCAGGGTTAAAAAATGCCACACTTGCATCTTCAACATGAGCACTAGTATGTGCCATTGCCAATTGTCTTACCCCTTGCAATGAAACCCTGAAGCCCCCTGCGTAAGATAAAACACCCGCCAATAAAGCAGTTGATACTAATATTTTTTTCATAGACTATTATTATATAAGCCAAATATAAAATTATTTTGAATACAACTGTTAATATTTCTTAATATTTTAAACATTATCATAAAAGAAAATTATGTTTAAAATAGTACTTTAGAAAAATATCACTTTAAAAGCATATATACTAGCACATTGATAATATTTCATCCTTCTAATATGATTCCCGTTTAAGATTAAACAATGAAGTTAATGAATATTTGAATTTTTTAGAATTACATAAAGATAAAAATATATAAATTTGCAAGATTAAATAATAGTTATATGAGTTGTGGATGTAAAACATCCGGCGATTCTGCGCATTCTTGCGGACCCAAGAAATCCGCGAATGGTTGTGAAAGTGTAAATACCTGTGGTAATAGTTATAAATTAAGTGTTTTCGACTGGCTATCTAACATCAACAATCCCGCATCAAACAGATGCGATTTTGTAGAAGTTAGATTTAAAAATGACAGAAAATCGTTTTATAAAAATGTAAATAATGTTCCGTTACATATAGGTAGTGTAGTCACCGTAGAATCAAGTCCCGGACACGATGTAGGTGTGGTAAGTCTCACCGGCGAATTAGTGAAAATTCAGATGAAAAAGAAAAAATTCTCTGAAGAAGCGTCACTAAAAATATATAGATTAGCCAATCAAAAAGATATAGAAGTTTGGCAGGAAGCTAGAAAAAAAGAAGATAGCGTAAAGATACAGGCACGAAAGATAGCCCACAGTCTTGGGCTTGAAATGAAAGTCACTGATGTAGAATATCAGGGTGATGCGTCAAAAGTTACATTTTATTACACTGCTGATAATCGAATCGATTTCAGACAGCTAATTAAAGATTATGCTTCTACGTTCAGAACTAAAATCGATATGAAACAGATCGGCTTCAGACAAGAGGCTGCAAAAATCGGTGGTATCGGGTCATGTGGAAGAGAGCTTTGCTGTTCAACCTGGCTTACGGATTTCAGATCCGTAAACACCAATGTGGCAAGATATCAGCAACTTAGTATCAATCCACAGAAACTGGCAGGACAATGCGGAAAATTGAAGTGCTGTCTGAATTATGAATTAGATAGTTATCTTGACGCGTTAAGCCACTTCCCGTCTTCTTCAACAACATTAGACACTGAAAAAGGAAGAGCTTTCTGTATCAAGATTGATGTTTTCAAAAAGAAAATGTGGTTTGCCTATGTAGACAGCTCTGTCGCGTGGTATGATTTCGACATTGACCTGGTAAAGAAATTCATCTCTAAAAATAAACGAGGAGAAAAGATTTTACCTCTCGAAGAATTAAAACAGCCTGACACTCCGTTACACAGTATCGATCTGATTCAGGAAAATAATGTTGACAGATTCGAGAAAAAGAATAAAAATTTCAATAAAAACAGAAATCAGAACCAAAGTCAGGGACAGAATAAACAAAACTCTAATCAAGGGCAGAAAAAAAACAGACCTGAGAGAAGTGATAGACCTGAAAATACAAATGCTAATTCTAACCATAATACTCCAAAGCAGCAAAAGCCTCAACAGCCTAAAGCTCAGCTAGAAAAAGCAGAAGCATCATCAGATTCTGATAAAAAACCACAACAAAGTCCTAATAAGAAAAAGTTTAAAAAGAAATTTCCTCCAAAAAAAGACAACAATGCATAAAATTTTAGGATTACTATCCTTTATCCTTTTCTTAAGCTGCAGCTCCCCGGGAGAAAATGTGACAATGAATTCTGTTGATAACAAATGGAATAAGAAAAGTGAACAAAAATTTAATCTTGAAATTTCGGATCCGCAGAATCCTAAAAATATTATATTTGTTGTAAGAAATAACAATAATTACCCTTACAGTAACATAAGGTTCATTGTTAATTTCACCAATCTTCAGAACAAGAAAAAAGAAACGGACACATTGAATTATGTTCTGGCAAAACCCAACGGAGAATGGCTGGGAACAGGTTTTGGAGATACAAAGGAAATTCTTTTTCAATATAAATTGAATTATAAATTTCCGGAAAAAGGGAAATATGAAATCAGCCTTGTACAAGCTATGAGAAATGATTTCCTTCCCGGAATTGAGGACATTGGAGTAAAAATAGAAACGGCTAAACCGTAATCATAAATGGAAGAAAACAAAAAAAACACTGGAAACAAGGGAAAAACATTCCCCCTTCCACCTAAAAAAAATAATAAAAATACCTCTTGGAAAAAATGGGTTACCTTTATTTGGCTTGGACTCATTGTTGTTGTTTTAGGAATTTCAGGAACTTTTTTTGCTGTTTCTCAAGGTTTCCTTGGCGAAATGCCTGATGTAGAAGAACTGGAAAATCCGGATATTTATGTTGCCTCTCAGATTTTTTCATCTGATGGTGTATTGCTGGGCAAATTTGAAAAAGAAAAAACCCAGCCTATTATCTATAAAGACCTTCCGCCATTTCTTGTATATGCTTTGCAGGCTAAAGAAGATGAGCGTTTCAAGGAACACTCAGGAATTGATGTCCAGTCTATTGCAAGAGCTGTTGCTTATGGAGGTAAAAGAGGTGGGGGTTCCACAATCACCCAACAGCTGGCCAAGCTACTTTTCACAGGTAGTGCTTCTCAAAACAAAATGGCAAGAGCATTCCAAAAACTGAAAGAGTGGGTCGTTGCTGTGAGTCTTGAAAAAAGATACACCAAAGAAGAAATTGTAACCCTATATTTCAACAAGTTTGATTTTTTATATAATGCAAACGGAATTGAAATGGCTTCTAAAATATATTTCAATAAAACAACTAAAGATCTTACACTCCCTGAAGCAGCTATGTTTGTTGCTATGCTGGAAAATCCGGTAAAGAACAACCCAATGCGTAATGAAACCCGAGCAAAAGCAAGAAGAGATGTTGTTTTAGAACAAATGCAAAAAACAGGATATATTGACCAGGATACGTATAATAAAGCAGTAGCAACCCCTATTGCTCTGGATTATCATCCTATTAAAAATATCAACGACGATTTTTCGGCTTACTATAAATTCTATTTAAAGAAAGAAATTGATACTTATCTTAAAGAACACGAAAAAGAAACCGGTAAAAAATTAAATCTCTATAAAGATGGTCTGAAAATATATGTAACTCTTGATTCTAAAATGCAAAAGTATGCTGAAGAGGCAATTAAAGAACATTTAACAGATCTTCAGAAAAGATTTGATGCAGAACAAAGAGGTAGAAAAAATAGACCTTTCTATTATTTAACAGATAAGCAGATTAGTCAAGTAATGACTCAGGCTATGAAAAGAACAGGCCGTTACAAACAGTTAAAAGCTGCTGGAATACCTGAAGATTCTATTTTAATGGAATTTAAAAAGCCTATTAAAACTTCACGCTTCACATGGAATGGCGAAGAAGAAGTAGAAATGTCACCTTGGGACTCTATCAGATATCACAAACAAATTGCGCAGGCCGGATTGATGGCCATGGTGCCGGGAAGTGGTGAAATCAAAGCATGGGTAGGAGGTATCGACTGGCAACACTTCCAGTACGATCATATCAAACAAGGAAAAAGACAGGTAGGTTCCACATTCAAGCCTTTCGTATACGCTACTGCGATTATGAAATTAGGAATGACTCCATGCTCCGTAGTTTCAAACGGAACTTACGATCATAAGGGATGGCATGTTCCTGGTAGAGGTGGAATGTTAACCTTGAAAGATGCTTTAGCTCACTCTCAAAACCCGGTGGCAGCACGTCTTATTGAAATGACAGGTGTTGATGCTGTAATTCAAACAGCAAGAGATCTGGGAGTAACAGAAGAAATACCAAGAAACAATACCATTGCTTTAGGTTCCTCGGATATTACTATCTATGAAATGCTTGGTGCTTACAGTACTTTTGCAAATTATGGAAACTATAATAAACCAGAGATGATCTGGAGGATTGAAGATGCCAACAGCAGGGTAATTAAAGAGGTTAATGTAGAGCCAAAAGAGGTTATGAACCCTCGTTACGCTTATACCATGATTGAGCTAATGAAAGGTGTAGCTCAGTTCGGTACCGCTTCCGGAGAACTTTCAAGAAGAGGGATTTCAAAAGCAGTGGAAATTGCAGCGAAAACCGGAACAACGCAGAATAACTCCGATGGTTGGTTCATGGGAATTACTCCCAAACTGGCAGCCGGAGCATGGGTTGGATGGGAAGACAGAGCAACCCACTTCTTTGGAACAGGAGAAGGACAGGGAGCAAGAATGGCTTTACCAATCTGGGCACTCTTTATGAAAAAAGTATGGGCAGATAAAAATCTGGGAATTTCTCCTGATGATAAATTTGTGAAACCATCAGACTGGAAAGACGGATGTAGCGACCTTAAAGGTATCAGTGGCGGTTATGGTGATGATGGAGGTCTTCAGACCATCGATCAAATCAAAAACCCTAAACCGGTACAACCTGCTCCGAAGACTAATTCAAACAAAAAAGAGGAGAACGTCAATGAAAACCTGAACAAAGGTGATGACATAGATTTTAATAAATAAATTCTCTTTTAAAAATACATGAGACCTTTCAAGCAATTTGAAAGGTCTTTTTTTATTATCGTATCTTTGATTTATGAATATCGAGAGTATCACACAGCCTTTTATAAAAAAGTTTCCTGGAGATTTTTCAGGAAATACGATGCAAAGAATGACACCTAAGGTTTTATTTTCCACCATCAATCCAGCCGGCTTTGAAAGCCCAAAACTGATTGCTTTCAACGAAGAGCTTTCCGAGGAAATCGGATTGGGAAAATTTGAAGATAAGGACATCAGCTTTCTGGTAGGTAACGATCTCCCCCCAAATGTACAGCCTTATGCAACTGCTTATGCAGGACATCAGTTTGGAAACTGGGCAGGTCAATTAGGTGACGGAAGAGCAATTCTGGCTGGTGAGATCACCAATAACTCCGGAAAGAAAACAGAGATTCAGTGGAAAGGTTCCGGAGCTACCCCATATTCAAGACATGCAGATGGTAGGGCCGTACTTAGATCTTCCGTTCGGGAATACCTTATGAGTGAAGCAATGTACCACTTAGGAGTTCCGACGACAAGAGCATTGAGCTTATGCCTTACAGGAGAAGATGTAGTAAGAGATATGATGTATGATGGAAACCCTCAAAAAGAAAAGGGAGCTGTCGTTATCAGAACTGCTGAAAGCTTTCTGCGTTTCGGGCATTTCGAATTGATTTCAGCACAGAAAGAATATAAAACCTTACAAGAACTGGTTGATTTTACGATTCAAAATTATTTCCCTGAAATTACATCAACTGGTGATGAAAGCTATAAAGACTTTTTCAAAAACATTTGCATGAGAACCGCCAATCTGATGACCGAATGGTTCCGGGTAGGATTTGTTCACGGGGTTATGAATACAGATAATATGTCAGTTCTTGGGTTAACCATTGATTATGGGCCTTACTCCATGATGGATGAATATGATTTAAACTTCACACCCAATACAACAGACTTACCGGGAAGAAGATATGCCTTTGGAAAACAGGGACAAATTTCGCAATGGAATTTATGGCAGCTAGCCAATGCTCTTTTCCCATTAATCAAAGATGAGCAGTTTTTAGAAGACACGCTTAATCATTATGGAAATTATTTCTGGGAAGCTCACGATACAATGTTGTGCAAAAAATTTGGCTTTGATCAGTTACGAGAAGGGGACGAGGACTTTTTTAGTAATTGGCAGGGATTAATGCAGGAACTCCAACTTGACCACACTTTATTCTTTAATCAGCTGGGAAAAATACATGAGATAGATGATCTGAAATCTGCGTTTAGCCCAATTTCATATATTCCCCTCACAAATGATATGGTGGGGAAACTTGAAGACTTTATCCAAAAATATAACGAAAGGCTTTCAAAGAATACAATAACAAAAGAAGACTCTCTTGATTTAATGCAAAAAGCAAATCCAAAGTTTATTTTAAGAAATTATCTTTTATTTGAGTGTATTCAGGAAATTGATAATGGAAAAACTGAGATGCTGGAAAAATTAACCCGGGCATTAGAAACCCCCTATCAGGAAATTTATCCTGAATTTTCTGCTAAAAGGCCGTCTGGTTATGATGATATTTCAGGATGTTCTATGCTTTCATGCAGCTCGTAAAACCAACTATTTCTTAATCCAACAAAAGGAGAAATAACCATTATACATACAACTCACCAAATTGGTGAGTTTTTTATTTTACTTTTGCAAAAAACTTTAAACAGGTGGCTCTTAAAACTAAATTCATTAATTTTTTTAAACTGGTTTTCCCTTCAACATTAACTGAACTATGGGTCTTTCTATTTTTTATTATTTGTTATGGAATTCTAGGATCAAATATTGCACTCAATTACAGGATCATTTTTGATGAAAGAATACCCTGGGATGCTTATTTTAGTTTTGATAACCGCTCTATTGTAATGACTGGCGGTAGTTTTGAAAGACACCCCTTATCTTATTATTTTTTCAACTGGATAAGAGAGGTGGCACTTTTCATATCAGATGGGAAAAAAGATGCTACTTTCCGCTTGACATTAGCCTGGTTTAGTAATATTGCGGTAAGTTTAAGCCTTATTCAAGTATTTAAATATTTGAAAAATATCATCAGCCTTCCTTTAACTATCAGTTTATTATTAATATTGTTTTTCGGATTTTTCTCAACAAGCATATTACTTTCTTTTACTCCGGAAAACTTCACCTACACCTTATTTTTTCTCTGTTTATATAACTATTATGCAGCTATAAAATTAAAGAAAGAGGAAAAAATACCCGCCTTAGCACTAACTCTTGCCGGCATCTCAATAGGCGGGCTTACCATTACTAACATTGCAAAAGTTTTTATTCCTGTTGCCTTTGAAAAAGGTATTTTTAGAAATTGGAAAAAATTCGGAAGTGCAGCATTAAGAGTAGTAATCACATGTATTTGTTATGCTTTACTCTATTTAAACCGGATCGATTTTAAATACAACAGCATCTTCAATAAGACTAGTGAACAGTATGAAAAATTCTCCAATGTGAAGTCCACACCGACCTGGGATATGATACTTTCCTATTTTTTCGGAGGGAATATATTGTTTTCAAATTTCATCATCCGGGATAAAAATAATATGAAAGGATTCAATTTCAAGGGGCTCATTATGGATGCTTATTCTTCCTGGATTCCTTATGTTTTTGTTATCAGTCTCCTCATTCTGATATTTTGGAGTTATTTCAGGAATTTTAAAAATAAGCTTGTGCAGGTTATTATGATTTCGTTCATCATCGATATCATTATTCATTGCATAATGAGATTCGGACTACACACCGCATATATTTATGGCGGACACTTTACTTTTGTCTATCCTCTGCTTCTGGGTTGGCTATTTTATTCTTATAAATCATCACCCAAAATATTATCATTTCTCATGATCATTATGGTATTTTTATCCTTCTATTTGATCATCAATAATTCCATCAGGGTGTCTGAATTTTTCTGGTTTTTAAACCACTATTATCAATAAAAAAAGCTGAGAGGAAAAATCTTCTCAGCTTAGTTTTTTTTTACTAATATAAACTCTATTTAGCTTCAGCACAGAAGATTCTGTACTGTACTGCAAATGCAGATTTAAAGTATTCTCGTATTCTGGACAGATCAGAAGCAGCACTTTGTTTTGTAAAATAACTACCTGCTAAGATCTTATAATTGGGTCTTAACGAAGCATCTGTTTCTACTTTCAGATTAGGGAACCTTTTTCTGAAATAAGATTTAATTTCATTCGCTTCATCATTACTTTTTACTGTAGTGATCTGAATCTTATATCCTAAAATCCTAGGATTTTTTCTACAAATTTCCGCATTGGTCAATTCCCTGTTAGGAACATAAATTTTTGTGGGTTTTGTATAAGATTCCTCATTATTGTCTCGAGTAGGTGTCGTGGTTACAACTCGTGAACATTTGTCTTCCAAACTCTCTAAAGCGTCTTTTACTTTAGGATCCATCGACATAATAAGCTCCGTTCCGGACAAAGTGTCTTTCTTTACAACCTGCTGGGCTTCAATAGTATAAAAACCGAATACAGATAATATTGACAATAATTTGATCAAATTTTTCATTTAAACTTGTTTCAGCAAATTTATACAAATTAAAAAATTATACCAAACAGAGTTATTTAGAATCAATACAAATTAAACGTAAATGATATTTTCCTGTTTCCTAAAGCCGTTAAATTCCTGTTAAAAATATTATTTTTGCGGGATTGATTGAATGTTCAATATTTTACTAACATAAGATAATTTAAATGATTAGTTGGAGAAAGCATTATAAACAAACGTTGATCGCAATAGGCTTATTGCTATCAACCAGTGCTTCATTTTACGGGCAAGACGGCGATCCTAAAAACGGTGAGAAACTTTTCAAAGCGAATTGTACTGCATGTCACGCGCTGGATAAACAAGTTATTGGACCTCCATTAAAAGGGGTTGTAGAACGAGTAAAGACAGAGGGCGGTGTAGGCAGAGATTGGCTTCATAAGTGGATCACAGATAATAAAGCTCTAAGAGCTTCTGGAGATAAATACGCCAATGAAATTTTCGAAAAATATAACAAAGTTGAGATGCAACAGTTTCCTAATCTTTCAGAGAAGGACATTGACGATATCTTAGCCTTTACAACTAATCCTCCGGCACCGGAAGAGAAGAAACCCGAAGCAGCACCTGCGACAGACGCTAGTGCAGCACCAGCGGACAAAACCACTACAAACATTGTAATTATTTCACTTTTAGCAATTGCAGCTTTATTGGTTTGGATCTTAATCAAACTGAGACAATTAGTTAAATTAGGACAATCTGAGGATCTTGCAGGGCTTAACGAATCAAGAGTTCGTTCTTTCAGTGAAATCTACCAAAAATACCACTATATAGGTAAAGGAGCTTTGGTTATTTTAGCCATTCTTGCTACCTATGGAATCTGGAACTGGTTAATGTGGATCGGTGTTTACAAAGGGTATAAGCCTGAACAGCCTATCTACTTCTCACACAAAATCCACGCTGGAGAACAAAAAATTGACTGTCAGTTATGTCACTCTAGTGCTAAATATGGTAAGGTATCTGAGATCCCCTCTATGAACGTTTGTATGAACTGTCACAGAACGATCTCTGAATACAACGCAAACCATTATATGGAGCCTGGAAAAGATAAGGCATTCTATGACGGGGAGATCCAGAAAATCTACGCAGCAACAGGATGGAATCCTGAAAAACAGCAGTACACTGGTAAAACTCAGCCTGTAGAATGGACTAGAATCCACAACATGCCGGATTTCGTATACTTTAACCACTCTCAGCACGTAGTAGCAGGTGAACAAGCGATCATCAATTCTTTCAACAAGAAGAATCCAAATAACAAAATTGATGTTGTTTGTAAAGCTTGTCACGGAAAAATAGATACAATGAATGTTGTTCAAATGGCTAATGACTTCACTATGGGATGGTGTATTGAATGTCACAGAACTACGGAAGTTGACATGAACAACGGTTATAATAAAGAGTACTTCAAGAATCTACATGACAAGTTGAAAAAACAATACCCTAAAGATGGTGGTAAGATTACTGTAGATGCAATTGGAGGTCTTGAGTGTGGTAAATGTCATTATTAATAACTAAAAATTAGAAGTATAAATGGCTTCAAACAAAATACAATTTAGAAGTATTCATGAACTTAAAGACCCAGCTTTAAATAATAAGCTGGCTCAGAAAGAGTTTCAGGAAGAAATTCCGGTAGAAGATTTCCTTGGAGATGCTGAACAAAACGGATCAAGTACTTCAAGAAGAGATTTCTTAAAGTTATTAGGATTTTCTACAGCAGCGGTAACACTAGCGGCTTGTGAAGCTCCGGTAATTAAAACGATTCCTTATGTGGTAAAACCTCATGATATTATTCCGGGGGTTCCTAATTACTACGCTTCAACATATTTCGATGGTTTCGATTTTGCTAGTGTTTTAGTAAAAACCCGTGAAGGAAGACCTATTAAAATTGATCCAAACCCGGCAGCAGGTGATTTAGGTAAAACTAACGCAAGAGCTCAGGCAAGTGTACTTTCTCTTTATGATAATGATAAAGTAAAACAGCCTAAGTTAGACAGTAAAGACGAAACTTTCGATAAAGTAGATGATTTCGTTCTTAAAGGTTTAGCAGAAGCTCAGGCAGCTGGCAAAAAGATTGTTCTTTTATCTCAGTCTTTTGCATCACCAACTTTCAAAAAGTTGTTTGCTGAATTCAAAGCTAAATATCCTACAGCTGAGCTTGTAACTTATGATGCTTTCCCTTACTCTGCTGCATTAGATGCTGCTCAGGAAGTGTTCGGACAAAGAGCATTACCGGTTTACGATCTTAAAGGTTCAGAATTGGTTGTTTCTTTCCAGGCAGATTTCTTAGGAGATTACAATGCTGCAAGTTTAGAAACTTCTTATGCAGAAGCTAGAAAACCGGGAGCAAGCATGTTAAGACACATTCAGGTTGAATCCAATATGTCTTTAACAGGAGCTAACGCTGACTCAAGATACAGACTAAAACCAAGTGCAGTAAACAAAACATTAGTTGAGGTTTATAACGCTATTGTAGGTGGAGGTGCTGCTTCTGATAAAGTGGCTGCTGAAATCGTTAAAGAATTACAGGCTAAAGGCAGCAAAGCTGTTGTATTAGCTGACGGTTCTAAAGGAGCTCAGGTTCTGGCACACTTAATTAACCAAAAATTAGGTTCAGTAGCTTTCACAGGTAAAGCTAACTTCTTAAAAGAATTTGATAAAGCAAGATACCAGGAATTCTTAGGATGGGTAAACGCAGGACAGGTTGGTGTATTGATCACAAACAACGTAGATCCTATTTACTCTCATCCAAAAGGAGAAGATTTCAAAAAATCTTTAACTAAAGTTCCTTATGTAATTGCTGTTGCAGATAAGAAAAATGAAATGTATAAGGCAGCGAAAGCTGTAATTCCTGTAGCTAACTGGCTAGAGTCTTGGGGAGATATGGAACCTCAGACAGGAGTATATACATTAATGCAGCCAACTATCCAGAAAATTTATAAATCAAGACAGATTGAAGAATCTTTATTGGTTTGGAAAAATGGTAAAAACAATGCTGCCAATAATTACTATGACTATTTAAAAGGAAGTGCAGCTTCTATCTTAGGAAGTACTTCTTTTAACAAGGCCTTATATAATGGTATTGTTCCTTCAAATAACGCAACAACGTTATCTTATTCAGGAGGAAATGCTGCTCAGGCTCTTGCTGAATTAGGGAATTTTAAAGCTTCTGATTTAGAATTAGTATTATATACTAAGACTTCTATCGGAGATGGTACTCAGGCAAACAACCCTTGGTTGCAGGAATTACCGGATCCATTGACTAGAATGTCTTGGGATAACTATTTGACAATTTCACCTAAAGACGCAGAAAGATTAGGAATAGAAAACGATCTTAATGCTAGAATGCAGTTAGATGGTTCTATTGTAAATCTTACAGTAAACGGCGTAGTAATAAAAGATGTTCCTGTATTTATCCAACCAGGTCAGGCAGACGGATCAGTAGGTCTTGCACTTGGATATGGTAAAAAGAATTCCGGAGCTACTGCTGATACAGGAGTAAATGCATATCCTTTATTTGATGGTTCTAATTTGGTGATATCAAACGCTAAAATAGAAAAAACAGGTGAAGATCATGAGTTTGCGGGTATCCAGCTTCAGAACACCCTAATGGGTCGTTACGAAATTGCTAAAGAAGTTCCTCTTACAGAGTACCTGAATGTAGCATTCGATGACGAGCACAAAGGATGGAACAAGCCTTTGGAATACCAGACAATCAGTGGAGCTCTTCCGGCAAGAAAAATTGACCTTTGGGATGCTTTTGACGATACAGACGGTCCTCACTTCAACTTATCTATCGACTTAAACTCTTGTACTGGTTGTGGAGCATGTATTATTGCTTGTCAGGCAGAAAACAACGTTCCTGTTGTAGGTAAAGAAGAGATCAGAATGTCAAGAGATATGTACTGGTTAAGAATTGACCGTTACTACTCTGCTAAAGAAAAAATTGAAACAAAAGAAGGTATTGAGAGAGGATTAAATGTTCCTAACTTATACGATATTCTAATTGAGCCTAATGAAAGTCCTGATGTCATTTTCCAACCGGTAATGTGTCAGCACTGTAACCACGCTCCATGTGAAACAGTATGTCCGGTAGCGGCTACTTCTCATGGTAAGCAAGGTCAAAACCATATGGCATACAACAGATGTATCGGTACAAGATATTGTGCAAACAACTGTCCATACAAAGTAAGACGTTTCAATTGGTTTACATATAACCTAAATGACAAGTTCGATTTCAATATGAATAACGACCTTGGAAGAATGGTACTAAACCCGGATGTTGTTGTAAGAACAAGAGGGGTTATGGAGAAATGTTCAATGTGTATCCAGGAGACTCAAGCTACAATCTTAGCTGCTAAGAGAGAAAACAGAAAAGTAACTGACAATGAATTTAAAAATTCTTGTGCTTGTGCTGCTGCTTGTTCTACCGGAGCAATGACGTTTGGAGACATGAATGATAAAGAATCTGAAGTAAGAAAATTATATTCTAGCAACAGAAGATATTATTTACTTGAAGAGATCGGAACCAAGCCAAATGTGTTCTATCACACTAAAGTAAGAAACAGAGTAGAAAAATAAAGTTTAAATAATAAATAGGTAAAAAATGTCAGGACATTACGAAGCTCCGATAAGGGAACCTCTAATTATTGGTCACAAAACTTATCACGATATCACAGAAGATATTGCACGACCTATCGAAGAAAGAGCAGGTAAATTATGGTGGGTATCACTATATGCAGCACTAGTTCTATTCATCTATGGATTCGGGTGTATCGCTTATACTATCGGAACAGGTATTGGAGCATGGGGGCTTAACAGAACTATTAACTGGGGTTGGGATATTACCAACTTCGTATGGTGGGTAGGTATTGGTCACGCCGGAACCCTAATCTCAGCAGTATTATTATTATTTAGACAGCGTTGGAGAATGTCTGTAAACCGTTCAGCTGAAGCGATGACAATCTTCGCAGTTGTACAGGCGGCCATCTTCCCTGTAATCCACATGGGTAGAGTTTGGGTAGGATACTGGGTATTCCCTCTTCCTAACCAGTTTGGTTCTCTTTGGGGGAACTTCAACTCTCCTCTACTTTGGGACGTATTTGCGATCTCTACGTATTTCTCAGTATCTACGGTATTCTGGTTCATGGGATTAATTCCTGACTTTGCAATGATCAGAGATAGAGCAAAAACTCCTTGGACAAGAAAAATTTATACATTCCTAGCATTCGGTTGGGGTGGTAAAGCAAAACACTGGCAGAGATTCGAAGAATTATCTTTGGTATTAGCAGGTTTGGCAACTCCACTTGTATTCTCAGTACACACTACCGTATCTTTTGACTTCGCAACTTCGGTTATTAAAGGATGGCACTCTACAATCTACCCTCCTTACTTCGTTGCCGGTGCGATTTTCTCAGGATTTGCAATGGTACAAACACTATTGTTAATTGCAAGAAAAGTTTGTCACCTTGAAGACTACATTACTATGTATCATATTGAAATTATGAACATCGTAATCGTTGTAACCGGTGGTATGGTAACTGTAGCTTATGCAACAGAATATTTCATCGGATGGTATTCAGGATCTAGATTTGAAGACTTTACATATCTATCTCCAGGTGCTGCAACAGGACCTTACTGGTGGGCTTTCTGGGCTTTAATTACTTGTAACTTAATCATCCCAGCTTCTTTCTGGTTCAAAAAAGCAAGAACGAATATTATCTGGACATTTATTGTTGCATTAATCATCAACATCGGTATGTGGTTTGAGCGTTTTGATATTATCGTTATCAACCTTTCAAGAGATTACTTGCCAGGATCATGGACGATGTTTAAGCCAACGATTATTGACGTGGGTGTATATTTAGGAACAATCGGATTCTTCTCTGTATTATTCTTATTATACGCAAGAACATTCCCTGTAATTGCACAGGCTGAATTAAAATCGATTTTGAAAATCTCAGGTGAAACTTATAAAGCAAAAGAAGGAGATGAGCACCACTAAAATTGTATACGGACTTTATGCGGACGACGACGATTTAATGAACGGCGTTAAAGCATTCAATGATAAAGGAATAACGATAAACGAAGTTTATACTCCATTTCCTGTTCACGGACTAGACAAAGCTTTAGGTTTAAAGAAAACCAGAATCTCTGATGCAGCATTTATCTACGCCCTTTACGGTGTTACAATCGGTGCAACAGTAACCTGGTATGTAATGAATCATGACTGGCCTCAAAATATTGGTGGTAAACCAGCTTTTGATTGGGGACACAACATGCCGGCATTCGTAGTTCCAATGTTTGAATTAATGGTATTCTGTGCAGCTCACATGATGTCTCTTACTTTCTTAGTAAGAAATAAGATGTATCCAGGAGCTCCTGCACAAAACCCGGATCCAAGAACTACTGATGATAAGTTTATGATGGAATTTGTAACTGAAGATGTAGAATCAGTAAAACAGTTGCTTATTGAAACTGGAGTTGAAGAAATAACTGTTAAAGATGCTTAAAATGAAAAAGAATGTATTAAGAATTACAGCAGTTTTAGGTTTAACAACGATTTTACTTAATTCTTGCGGACCAAAAGACAATGCACCATTGGTATATTTTCCCGATATGTATTTTCCAGTAGCTTATGATCCATTGATGAAAGCTCAGGATGCTTATTCAGATCATGAAAACGAAATTCCAGCATTTGTTAAAAATAGTTTTGCAACAGGACTTGCTCCCGTAGAAGGGAGTGTAGCTCAAAATAAAGACGGAATTTTTGAAGAAGGTTTACTTCCGAGAAATGTAGATGAATATAATACAGGATACGATGCATCAAAAAAAATGACAACCTCTCCCCTAAATCCTGCTAATGCAGCAAAGGATATAGAAAGAGGACAGATGTTATTTGATCGTACTTGTGCAGCATGCCACGGAACTGGAGGTGATGGACAAGGACCAATCGTACAAAGCGGTGCTTTCTCTGGTGTACCTAACTACGCTGATAGAGAACTTACTGTTGGATCTGTTCATTATGTATTAACAAACGGTAGAAATGCAATGGGTTCTTATGCAGGACAATTAAACGCAGGAGACAGATGGAGAGTTGCTATGTATGTAATGAGTGCCTTTAAAAAAGGTGCAGCAGCCCCAGCAGCAGCTTCAGCAGCAAAAACAGATTCTACCGCAACTAAAAAATAAGAAAAGAAATGTATAGTTTTTCACCAAAATTAAAATCAACTTCTATAATACTGCTTGTTGTAGGTTTAGTTCTATTTGGTATTGGTTTTTTCTTGAATAAAGGAATCAGCACGGAAAAGATTGAACAGATGATGGAAGCTGTTCACGCTTCAGGTCATAATGCTCCTACACATTCAAGTGAGATGGTAGGTCCTCAGGATCATGCTGCTCATTTAGAACATGCAGAAATGCAAGTTCACAACCAACCTTTAGCATCACTACACTTTGTAGCTGTATTTTTCTTTGGAGTAAGTTGTGCAGTATTGTTTTTCTATTGTATTCAGCATGCTTCTCATGCAGGTTGGCCAATTATTATTACAAGAGTAATGGAAGCTATTGCTTCTTATATTCCATATGGAGGTGCTATTCTGATCATCCTTATGCTATTGAATATTACGCATAATGGTCACCTTTTTCACTGGATGGATCCCGAGTTAACCAACCCGGACTCTCCGAAATTTGATGTGATCTTATTTGAGAAGAAAAAGTTCCTTAACATTCCTGCTTATGCATTTAGAACTTTCATATATGTAATCGGAGCATCTTTCTTTGCATGGAAATTGAAAGCTCAATCTAAAAAAGTAGATGAAACGAAGTCTAAAGTAGACTATCAGATGCTTTACAGATGGGCAGTAGGATATATCGCTTTCTTCGGGTTTGCTTCTGCAGCTTGGGCTTGGGACTGGTTGATGTCTATTGACCCTCACTGGTATTCTACAATGTATATCTGGTATTCAATGGTTAGCTGTCTGGCTAGTGGTATTGCCGTGATCATTTTGATCAGTGTATACCTTAAGAAAAACGGTTTCTTACCTCAGTTCAATGATAACCACTTACACGATTTAGGAGTATTCCTTTTCGCAACAAGTATGCTTTGGACATATACATGGTTTGCTCAGTTTATGCTTTACTGGTATGCTAACGTACCGGAAGAGGTTAACTACTTCTTCGGAAGATTCCAGCACTATTCGCCAACATTCTTGCCAATGCTTATTGTAAACTTCGTATTACCGTTATTGGTATTAGTAAGTAGTAGCATCAAGAGAAACTACAAAGTAGTTACTGTAATGGCTGTAGTAGTTCTTTTAGGACACATCTTAGATTACTTCAATATGGTGATGCCAGGAACGGTAGGACCATACTGGAAAACTCCTGAAGTATTCTTATTGATATTAGGTTCTATCCTATTTATAGTTGGGTTATTTATGTTTACCGTAATGTCAGCATTATCTAAACTGAAATTGATTCCTACAGGAAACCCTTACTTACATGAATCTGAAATTTATGAGTATCCTTTCTAAGGACTTGTAACAAAATAAAACTCTAAAAGACTGATTATTAAATAATCAGTCTTTTTTTATGCCACCAATCTATATCTTCATACAAAACATCAAAAACAAATGATCATGAAAAAATTCTTCCTTTTACAAATCTTATCTATCTTGTTGTTCCATTTTACGAATGCACAAACCATTACATTTGTTTCCGAGAAGGATAATAAACCATTACCCAAAGTTTCTGTCTTCGGAAAGGACGGAAGTATTTTAGCCTTCTCCAATATAGAAGGTAAAATAGATAAACAGACATTGACTCCGGCCCAGGAAAAATTTCAGTTGGTTTATGATAATTTTGTAGTAGCCACCCTCTCCTATTCTGACTTTAACAACGACATTATAAAAATCAATGATCAGGTAAAAGAAATTGAAACGGTAGTTATTAAAAACAATAAACCTGCAAAATATATTTTCATAAAAGGCAATTTTAATTCTTATGTCACCGTAAATAATAAACTGAACGGTTATACGGATGGAATCGTTACTTATATTTTTGATAATAAAACCAAAAAATTAAAAAGCACCAATGTCCAACAATACAGGATTTACAGAGTAGAGGATCCTAAAAATGAAAAGAAGCAGACTTCAAGTTGGGATTATGGAAATTCTTTAAAACTTCCAAAACTTAAAAACCTGGGAAATCCTGAAGAGTATAAAACAAAAATAAATACGATTAAAGAACTGAAGGGGAACAGAAAAGATGAAATAGAAGTCTCCGGTGCATTATTGCAGGAAAAAGAATTTGCTTTTTTAGGCTATCGGTTCTACGACATCAGAACAGTTTTACATCTTTCCTTTGAAAAAGACTCTCAAAAAACATTGAAAGATTTTTTAGAATATAATGAACTTACTTTCGTTAAACTAAAACACAAAAGTGAACCTGACTATAATCAGATTCAAGTATACTCCAATTTTTATCCAACTGAACTTTCGTTTGAAAATGATAATGATGTGCAAAAGGTAAAATTCGACAAAGACAACAGTAACTATACAACTAAGTTCTGGCAAGACCCTTCTTTTCCAAATATGCAAAGTATTTTCAGTTCTTTTTTCAAAGGAAATCTAAAAGAACAAGAAAATAAAAAATAAAAAATTTCTATTAATAAAGGTTTTACTAAATTTGTAGCAAACCGAATAAAATGAAAAAGTTTTCTCTTCTACTAATTTGCAGTTTATTGCTTTTCACAGCATGTAAGAAAGATCATGTAGATGCTACGAGTACAAAAACTTTGCAATCAAGTATCAACGATATGGCCTCCAGCCTTTCAACCATTAAACAAATTAAGTTTAATGAGGCACTCTATATCCTTAAGACTTTTGGAGTAGAGGCAGAAGGTGATGTCAATGAATTGAAAGCTCTAGGTCAGCTTATCAATGGAAAAAAAGTTCCTGAAATCTTAACAATGGCTGACGAAGTCGCTCAAAAAAATGGAATTGAATGGGCAAGTACGGCCCCTCCTTCATTAGGAGAAATGAATATTTTTGGAGACGAAAAAGCAAAAGAAAGTGACCCGAATGATGTTAAAGCCAATTCATTAAGTATTACGACTACCCCATCGGCAGACGATGGTAACGGAGCTACCGCTATTCAGATCATTCCGAGACTTGTTGATAATGCAGGAAATCCTGTTTCATTTACCGGTGCCGGCTTAGAAACCACGCTAGAAGTATTTAGTAATGGGGTAAAACTTTCTACCGCAAAAAATCTGATGATAGATAATAATTTTAAAGGGTTTAATTTAAGGTTTTCATCTCTTCTCGCTTCAAAAGTAGTTGATAACAAAATCGACATTACTGTTTCGGTAAAAACGACTGCAAAAACTTTCAAAATGTCTAAAATTGGACTAGAGGTTAACCCTTCTGCTTTGAAGGTTCCTGCTCCTCCTAAAATAGATTCTGTGACCGCAAGTCAGGAACCAAGTGCAGTAGTAGATCCTAATAATCCAACCGGGGTTTCTACTCCTCCTACAACCACAGAACCAGCAGTGACTGCTCCGGCAACACCAAAACAACCGGCAGCCGATCCTAAAAATACAGTAAGTAAATTTTTAAATAACGTCAGCTCACAAAATCTTAAAGCTGCATTTGAAGCATCAAACAATCCAAACTGGGGAAGCTATGAGTCTTTCTCTAATCCTACTTCCGGATTTGGATCTGTAAAAAATGTAAGTGTTAAAAACATTACTGCTAATGCGGCTAATGCCAATAGCTCAAGCGTCAATGCAACCTATGATGTAACTGACAAAAATGGAAAAGTAACTTCTTTGAAAGTAACTTTCGGACTTAAAAATGTAAACGGAGACTGGAAAATTTCCAGTTACAAAATCAACCCATAAATTAAATGGCTTCACAAGAATTAATTCATCAACTAGAAAATACCATTGAAAATATCCCTGATTTTCCCATTCCGGGAATACAGTTTAAGGATATCTCTCCCATTTTCCTAAATCCTAAGCTGTATGAAGAGGTTATAGAAGATCTGGTGAAATTCAGTAAGGGAAAAGTAGATGCCGTTTGCGGGATTGAAAGCCGTGGATATCTTTTTGGAATAGCCATTGCCGTTGCTTTGGAAGTTCCATTTATCCTTATCAGAAAAAAAGGAAAGCTACCACCGCCAATTATTTCAGAAAAATATGACCTGGAATATGGAAGTGCGGAAATCGAAACCCGTGAAGGACAGATTAAAAACGGCCAGCGAATACTCATTCATGATGATTTACTTGCAACCGGAGGAACGACAGAAGCAGCTGCAAAACTTGTTGAAAAACAAGGGGCTAAAGTTGTCCAGTTTAGTTTTTTAACTGCCTTAAAGGATTTAAACGGTGATGAAAAATTAAAAAAATTCAATGCCGAGATCTATCATATTTTAGAATATTAAATAATACATTCAAAGTATTTTGTAAATCCCTCAGAAACAATTAAATTTGCAATTCAATTTTTAACAATTTATGGCAAAACTTGCAAAGAATGCTCAAAAAGAGCAAGAAGGTAAAGAAACAGTAGAGTTTTTTAAGGACCTGGACAGAGAGGCTTTAAATACAGAAAAATTCCTTGAAAAATATTCAAAACCACTAGGTATTGTTTTTGGAGCTTTGATTTTAGGAGTTTTAGGATTTTTTGCTTACAAACAATTTGTTGTAGCTCCTCAAAATGCTGAAGCAGTAAAAACTTTCCTTGCCGCTCAAAAAAATCTTACTGAAGGTAAAGATAAAGAAGCGCTAGGTGGTAAATCTGCTGCAAACCCAGGTTTTGTAGGAACTTATAATGATTTCTCTTCTACAGATATTGGGAAGCTTGCTGCTTATAATGCAGGTTTACTAAAATTTAAAGAAGGAAAATTCCAAGAAGCTTATGATCTTTTAGATAAGTTTTCATCTGATAATAAGACATTAATGGCAATGAAGTATGGGGCTATGGCAGATGCTCAGTCAGGTCTTAATAAAAATGATGATGCCTTAGCTTTATTAGATAAAGCAGCAACTGCTTCATCAGATCCTTATACTACTTATTATTTTACAAGAAAAGCAGGTATTGTAGCATTAGGATTAAAGAAAAATGCAGATGCTAAAAAGTACTTCTCTACAATTGATGAAAAATATCAGGACTACGATAACGGAATGTCTGATTCTTATATTGAAATGACTAAATATTATTAAAAATGGCAACAGTTAATCTTTCGGATTACAAGCCACTTAATATAAACAATGCCGAAGATTTTTCTATCGGCATTGTTTTTTCTGAGTGGAATGATTTTGTAACCTACAATCTTCGTGATGCAGCTTTAGAAATCCTTAAAAAAGAAGGAGTAAAAGACGAAAACATAAAACTTTTTACCGTGCCTGGTGCATTTGAATTAAATTATGCGAGCATGCAGTTGTGTAAAGAGCGAAAATTTGATGCCGTGATTGCAATAGGATGCATCATTAGAGGAGAAACGCCTCACTTTGATTTTGTATCATCTGCAGTTGCACAGGGAATCAAAGATTGCAACATTTTAACCGATACACCAACCATCTTCTGTGTTCTTACAGACGATACAAAAGAGCAGTCTATTGCACGTAGTGGTGGTGATTTAGGCAATAAAGGAGTAGAGGCTGCCGTTACTGCATTAACGATGATTGATTTTAAAAAGAAATTATCAGATAAAAAAAGCAATATCGGTTTCGGAAACTCTTAATACTTAACCATTATGTATCCTAAAAAAATCAAGCCTTTTATATACCTGGGATTATTCTATCTTCTCGTATCATTAATTTTAAGAGTAGTATTCTTTTTTCATCCGATAACTACTTCTGGTTTTGGATTTTTAGAGATACTGAAAGTATTATTCATCGGGGTTATTAATGATGCTTTTGTGTTTGTATTAGCCAGCTCATTTTTAGCCTTATACTTTTTATTTCTTTCAAATGCTAAGTATAAAAGACCTTATGGACATATAATATTAGGAGCCTTAGTGCTCCTTTTTCTCTATATACTACTGATTCCCAATAATATATTTAAACAATATGGAGGATCTATAGCCGAGATCGCACTTACTTTTATTGGACTGAAAACATTATTTTTTGCATTAATGCTTTTTCTTCCTTCCAAAAGAATTAAAATACGGAATACGCTTTACTTCATTACTCTGTTTTTATATGTACTCCTAATTGTATTTAATGCTGTAAGCGAATACTTCTTTTATAATGAATTTGGCCTTCGGTATAATTTTATAGCAGTAGATTATCTTATTTACACCAATGAAGTCATAGGAAACATTATGGAAAGCTATCCGGTTATTCCTTTGTTTTTAATCATTGCTGCTATTACATTTGGAATTACATGGTTCATTTATAAGAAAACAAAAGATGAGCTTATAGATCTACCTAACCTTAAGCAGAAAGCAGTCTTATTGGGTACTTTTATTCTACTTGTTGTCATTAGCTTAACAGGCTTAAGCTTTACAACACAGATAAAGTCTTCTAATGTATTTGCTGAAGAAATTGAGGCGAATGGACTTCCTAAGTTTTACTGGGCGTTTACCCATAATGAATTGGATTATTTCCAATTCTATCCTCAGATTGATCAAAAGACCGCTGAAAAAGAATTTTTAAGTCAATATGCAGAACCTGTTTTATCAAGAAAAATCACGTCTGACCAACCGGAACTCAAAAAAAATGTTGTCCTTATTTCCATTGAAAGCTTATCTGCTGAATTCATGCAACATTATGGAAACGATCAGAAAATAACTCCATTTTTAGACAGCTTGGCTAATCATTCCCTGATGTTTACCAATCTGTATGCAACAGGAAACAGAACGGTTCGCGGATTAGAGGCATTAACGCTCTGCATTCCCCCTACCGCTGGAGAAAGTATTATTAAAAGGGAAAATAATAAAAATAAATTCACAACAGGAAGTGTCTTTAAATCTAAAGGATATGATGTGAAATTCTTGTATGGTGGTTACAGCTATTTCGATAATATGCAGGATTTCTTTGAAGGTAACGGATACGGAATCGTTGACAGAAATAACTTTAAACCTGAAGAAATTACGTTTGCTAATGTTTGGGGAGTAGCAGATGAAGATATGGCCAAAAAGGCAATACAAACCATGAATGCTGAGTCAAAATCAGGAAAGCCTTTTTTCAACCATTGGATGACTGTTTCCAATCACAGACCATTTACCTATCCTAATGGCAGAATAGACATACCGGGAGATGCCAAATCAAGAGAAGGAGGTGTAAAATATACCGACTACTCACTCCGTAAGTTTTTTGAAATGGCAAAAAAACAAGACTGGTATAAAAATACAGTATTTGTGATTATTGCAGATCATTGTGCATCAAGTGCAGGAAGCACAGCGTTGCCAATGGATAAATATAGAATCCCGGCAATGGTATTTTCTGATGGCTTTATACAACCTCAGAAGTTTGATCAACTGATGTCTCAGATAGATGTTATGCCTACGGTATTAGGATTACTTAACTTTAATTATCAGTCTAAGTTTTTGGGACAGGATGTATTTAAAAAAGAATTTCAGCCTAAGGCATATATTGCAACATACCAAGATCTGGGATTTGTAAAAGATGGATTTCTGACCGTGATCTCACCAGTGAAAAAAGTGAAACAATATTCACTTTCTCAAAAAGCGAATCAACTGGCTCCTGAATTTAATATTTACTATGATGAGACTCCTGTGAAGAATACCAATCAAAAAATTACAGATCAGGCTATCTCAGCATATCAATCAACCTCATACTGGTTAAAAACCAATCAGCTTAACCGTTGAGATAATTAATTTCCGGGAGGTTTGAAAAATAATAAGGCAATATCAATATTAGTTTTAAATTTACATATAAAAATTACTTACTATGAAATGGACAGACGATAGAGGCGGAAACGTTGAAGACCGAAGAGGCTCCGGAGGGGGCGGAGGAATGATCGTTGGAGGAGGATTAGGAACATTAATTATTGCGGCAATCGTTTTCTTTTTAGGAGGAGACCCGTCCAGCATATTAAGCTCAGGCAGTATGCCGTCGCAAGGCCAGACAGAACAGAGAGAGCTCAATGCCAATGAACAAAAGATTGGCGAAATGGTCGATATGATGAGTGGCTGGAACACCCTTACCTGGGATAAGGTTTTTAAAGAAAATGGAATGACTTATGTTGCCCCTAAAGTTGTTCTTTTTGAAGACACTACGCGTTCTGCCTGTGGTACTGCACAATCGGCAATGGGCCCTTTCTATTGTCCTGCAGACCAGAAAGTCTATATGGACATGAGTTTCTTTAATGAATTACAACAAAAATTCGGTGCTAAAGTAACTGAATTTACCATAGCTTATGTACTCGCCCACGAGGTTGGTCACCACGTACAAACCCTTTTAGGAACAACTCAAAAAGTAGATGCTCTAAGAAGAAGTGGAAGATATTCTGAAGCGGAAATGAACAGAGTTTCTGTCGCTACTGAATTACAGGCTGATTTTTACGCCGGAGTCTGGGCTAAAAATATAGATGAAGAAAGACAGGTTTTGGAACCTGGAGACATTCAATCAGCTATAGATGCTGCCCAGGCAGTAGGAGATGATAACATCCAGAAAAGAGCTCAGGGATATGTTAATCAGGAAAGCTTCACTCATGGTTCTTCAGCCCAACGTAAAGAATGGTTTATGAAAGGTTATAATACCGGTGATATCCGACAGGGAGACACTTTTAATCAGCTTTTGAAATAAAGGTTTTAACAGCATATAAAATAGGCTATCTCAAAAATGAGATAGCCTATTTTATTTATTATATTATTTTATTGCAATTCGATTGGATTCGTATTTTTCTTATTCTCCTCTTTTACCCTTTCTTCCATCCTCTTTCTCATATCACCAGGGTTCCGGTTTCCTCCACCTCTGCTTGCTCCTCCGATAACTACCGTCTGTGCAAAACGGCCACCTCCTCCACTTTGATTCATGAAAGACATAGGGTCTGTTTTAAATTTTTCCTGCTGCTTCAAAAAATCAGTTCTTTTCACTTTGATAATACTTCCTCTCTGATTTAAACCAGCTACAGAAGCAACTTTATAATTTCTCATCAAATCAAAAGAATAGTCTCCCTGGCCATCTTCCACTTTTACAATCAATCCTGGAAGGCCATTAAATTTATACGGCCCATCCTGATATGGCAGATCAGTAGTAAACCATGCCGTCCATTTTCTTCCTGCAAATTCAGTTTCAGCTTTCTGAACTTTATACTCTCCTATTTTTGTCGTTTCAGATGAAATTTTCCAATTCAATGGACGATCCTCTTCATAAGAATAGGTATCTCTTCCTAATCTGTCTTTAAAATAAACTTTTTGATTTTTTTTATCTTTTTCTACAGAATAATTAATATTAGATCTCAAACCTTCCATTTGATCTCTATTGAAGCTGATTGCTCCACCACTCTGAAAGGTTTTCTGCATAATAGAATCTCTTTTTACTCTGTTTTCAGAATAAAAAAGAGACTTATCCTGTGTAATATCCAGATATGCATTTTCAGTTTTTATGTTACTTTTATTAGCTGCATCAGGCTTCATAGTAACCTGATATACAAACCTATTAGCCTGTGCAAAAATATTTTGCATAAACAGAACTAAAGTAATGATACCTAATTTTTTCATCTTTTATTTATTTAATTCAATTGGATTTTGGATCGTATTATTCTTGAAAGAGAAATTCCCCTGATTACTGATCGGATTTGACATTGGCATAGACTCACCTCCCATTCCTCTGCGAGGCATTCCTTGGCCCCCGGCACCACGACCTCCACCTTTCATTCCTCCACCTCGTCTTCCTCCGCCCGAGCCCATATCTCCTCTCTCATTACCCAGCATAGCTGTTTTTCTGTTTCCGTTTAGTTCCAACTCTATGGCTGCTTTGTCACCTGTAAAATTAATTCTGGTACTTTCTTTAGCTTCAGGACTTATTTTTTCTTCATAAGAATTTTGAATGATAACTTTCTTGGCAAGATCAAACTTATAATCCCCTCTCTCATCTTCCAGTTTTACAATCAGCCCTGGTAATCCACCGAATTTATATGGTCCGTCTGAAACAGGAATATCTTTTGCAAACCATGCAGTCCATGTCCTTCCTCCAAAACTGGTAACTGCCTTTTGAGCAGAATAACCGTTCTGATTCTCGGTAACATTTGTTATTTCCCACTTTATAGGCCGATCTTCCAGATAATAAATTTGCCTCCCGCCTACTCTGTCGTAGTAATATATTTTCTTCTCAGGGATATTTTTAGTAATAAAGTATTCAAAAAAAGAAAGCTCCATCTTTTTTTCCAGTCCTGTTTTTATAAAATCTTTATTATCTTTTTTCCGATCATCCTTTGCCTGCAACTTAAAAGTGGTTAATAAAGAATCTTTTATCAATTTATGTTCACTGATAAATAAAGACCGGTTTCCTTTAACATCCAGAAATGTTCTTTCAGTCTTCAGGCTTACAAGATTAATAGAATCCGGGTTAATAGAAGTTTCATAAATATATCTTACCGTCTGTCCATAGGACATTGTTAGTAAAAAGAATACAAAAAAGACAGATAATTTCTTTTTCATTATTTTCTTTTATAGATATAAAATACCGATTAAAGTTAAATCAAAAATACAATTTACAGAGCCCAAAAAAGAAACTTACATCACTTTTAGTATTAACAATCATGTTTATCGTCTGCTTAGAATGATCCGAATTATTAAAATAGATATCTTCAATTTGAGATTGCGGAAATTAGTTCGTATTTTTGCAACATTAAATCATTCTAAATAAATACAATGATAACAGTATCAGATCAAGCGAAGGCAAAAGCTATCCAACTTATGACGGAGGAAGGCTTTAACCCTGCTGAAGATTATATAAGAGTGGGGGTGAAAAGTGGAGGGTGCTCTGGTTTGGAGTATGTTTTAAAATTTGACAACCAAAAAGCAGAAACAGATCAAATTATTGTAGACAATGATGTGAAAATTGTTGTAGACAAAAAATCTATCCTCTATTTAGCGGGTACAATTCTTGAATATTCAGGAGGTTTGAACGGAAAAGGGTTTGTTTTTAACAATCCTAATGCATCCAGAACATGTGGTTGTGGAGAGAGTTTTTCTCTATAGACACTAGATATCAGCTGCCAGACAGTAATCGTCTGATATCTGACTTCTAACATCTAAAAAAATATAATGAGTAAATATACAGAAGACGATTTACGCGTCGATTTAGAAAATAAAAAATACGAATTCGGCTGGGAAACAAAGATCGATTATGAAGATTTCCCAACAGGCTTGAACGAAGATATCGTTCGGGCTATTTCTGCTAAGAAAGAAGAGCCAGAATGGATGACAGAATGGCGTTTGGAATCTTTCAGAATCTGGTTAAAGATGACTGAACCTACATGGGCAAACATCAAATATGAAAAGCCCGATTTCCAGGCTATTAAATATTATGCAGCTCCAAAGGCTAAACCTGAGTTAGAAAGTTTAGATGAGGTAGATCCTGAATTGCTGAAAACTTTTGCAAAATTAGGAATCAACATCGAAGAACAGAAAAGACTTTCAGGGGTAGCAGTAGACATCGTGATAGATTCCGTTTCCGTGAAAACAACTTTTCAGGAAACTTTAATGGAAAAAGGAATTATTTTCTGTTCTATTTCGGAAGCTATTAAAAACCATCCGGATCTGGTAAGAAAACATCTGGGGAAAGTAGTTCCCCGAGGAGATAATTTTTACGCAGCCCTAAACTCCGCAGTATTCTCTGACGGAAGTTTCTGTTATATTCCTAAAGGTGTTCGTTGCCCTATGGAACTTTCTACTTATTTCCGTATCAACCAGGCAGGAACAGGTCAGTTTGAGAGAACACTTGTGATTGCTGATGAAGGAAGTTACGTTTCATATCTTGAAGGATGTACAGCTCCATCGAGAGATGAAAATCAGCTTCATGCAGCTGTTGTAGAATTAATTGCAATGGACAATGCAGAAATTAAGTATTCCACAGTACAAAACTGGTATCCCGGTAATGAAGAAGGAAAAGGAGGAGTATTCAACTTTGTAACCAAAAGAGGTCTTTGCGAAAGAAACGCAAAAATTTCCTGGACTCAAGTTGAAACAGGATCTGCTGTAACCTGGAAATATCCATCTTGTATTCTGAAAGGAGATAATTCTATTGGTGAGTTCTACTCTATTGCAGTGACCAACAATCACCAGTATGCAGATACAGGAACGAAAATGATTCATATCGGTAAAAACACGAAATCTACAATTATTTCAAAAGGAATTTCTGCCGGAAAATCTCAAAACTCATACAGAGGTTTGGTGAAAGTAATGCCTTCTGCAAAAGGAGCAAGAAACTTCTCCCAATGTGATTCCTTATTAATGGGTAATGAATGTGGAGCACATACTTTCCCGTATATCGAAATCAAAGATCCTACTGCACAATTGGAACATGAAGCTACGACTTCAAAAATTGGGGAAGATCAGATTTTCTATTGCAATCAAAGAGGAATCGATACTGAAAGAGCCATTGCATTAATTGTGAACGGTTTCAGTAAAGAAGTTTTAAATAAGCTACCAATGGAATTTGCTATTGAAGCTCAAAAGCTACTTGAAATCTCCCTTGAAGGATCAGTTGGATAAATAATACAAAGAAAAAATAAAGCGGTAGTTCATTATATTACCTAATTATCATATTAAAACTTATGTTAAATATTAAAAACTTACACGCCAAAATTGAAGATGGCGCAGAAATATTAAAAGGTATCAATCTAGAAATAAAACCAGGGGAAGTTCATGCGATAATGGGTCCCAATGGAGCCGGTAAATCTACTCTTTCTTCTGTAATTGCAGGAAAGGAAGATTATGAAATTACGGATGGAGAGATTCTTTTCGAAGGAGAAAATATTATTGAAGATGCTCCCGAAGACAGAGCTCACAAAGGGATTTTTCTTTCATTCCAATATCCTGTAGAAATTCCAGGAGTTTCAGTAACTAATTTTATCAAAGCTGCTTTAAACGAAACAAGAAAAGCAAACGGGTTGGAAGAAATGCCGGCAAAAGAAATGCTTGCCATGATCCGTGATAAGTCTGAAAAATTGGGAATTAAAAAAGATTTTCTATCAAGATCTTTAAATGAAGGATTCTCAGGAGGGGAAAAGAAAAGAAATGAAATTTTCCAGATGATGATGCTTAATCCAAAATTAGCGATCCTTGATGAAACAGATTCAGGATTAGATATCGATGCTTTAAGAATCGTTGCTGATGGTGTAAATACCTTTAAAAATGAAGGGAATGCTGTTCTTTTGATTACTCACTATCAAAGATTATTAAATTACATCCAGCCTGATTTTGTACACGTTTTAGCAAACGGAAAAATCATTAAAACCGGAGATAAATCTCTGGCTTTAGAGCTTGAAGAAAAAGGTTACGACTGGCTTCTTAACTAAGAATAACTTTTTAACAGGGATGTTATCAATTTCTGTAAAAAGAAGCGGAAAAACCGCAATATTATTACAATTTTTAAATAAATAAAAAAGGTGTGATGGCCGAAATATCAGTAATGGCTTTATACGATCAAATTATTGACAACCACGGTGAATTTTTGGAGAGTCTTCGTCATCGGTTTTTAGATGACCAGAGAAGATCAGCTCTTCAAAGATTTGAAAACATTGGTTTTCCGACGAAAAAAGACGAAGAATATAAATATACCAACCTTAAAGAAATCACGGAAAAAGATTATAATTTTTTCCCGAAAGAAAGTCATAATATAACCAAAGAGCAGTTAGAACAATTGCACTTAGGTGAGGAGAATTTTGACTGGATTGTTTTCGTTAATGGTAAACTTCATAAAGAGTTATCAAAAATATCTATAGAGAATGTAGAATTCCTATCATTCAATTATGCTTTAAATGATGAGAAGCACAAAGAAGTTTTTGATAAATACTTTAATACAATCGCTACGAAAGATTCTGCTTTTACCAGCTTAAATCTTGCTTACTGCAAATACGGATTCTTCTTGAAAGTTCCTAAAAATGTAGTGATTGAAAGACCTATCCATGTTTTCTATCTTTCACAAAATCAAGAAGAAAACACATTCTACAATACCAGAAATTTACTGATCGTAGAGGAAGGAGCTAAGGTAGAAATCATTGAAAGTCATCATAATTTTGATGACAGTTATGTATTTACTAACTCGGTAACAGAAATTTTCACGTACCCGAATGCGAAAGCAGACTGGCACAAGCTTCAGAATGACAACGATACTTCTTATCTGGTTGACAGCACTTTCGCAAGACAGGAAAAAGACAGCTTAACAACAGTTAATACTTTCTCTTTTGGAGGTAAACTAATAAGAAACAACCTGGACTTCATTCATAACGGGCAAAATATTAACTCGTTCATGAATGGGATCACCATTATCGGGAAAGATCAGTTGGTAGATCACCATACTGCGGTACACCATAACCAGCCAAACTGTGAAAGCTACCAAAACTATAAAGGAATCTTCAAAGATAAAGCTCATGGAGTATTTAACGGAAAGGTTTTCGTTGATAAAATTGCTCAAAAGACCAATGCTTATCAACAAAACAATAACGTTTTATTAAGTGAAGGAGCTACGATTGACACGAAACCTCAATTAGAGATTTTTGCAGATGATGTGAAGTGTTCTCATGGGTGTACGGTAGGTCAGCTGAATGAAGATGCATTGTTCTATTTAAGAGCAAGAGGAATATCTAAAAAAGAAGCTCAGGCTTTATTATTATATGCTTTTGCTAACGATGCCATGCAGAATATTGATATCGAACCTTTAAAGCAGAAAATATCAAAGCTATTGGCTGAAAAATTAGAGGTAGGTATTGAGTTTTAATACACAGAATACCCATCTATAAAAAAAGCACTTCCCAGCGGAAGTGCTTTTATATTTTAATAATGATTTTATTACTTTTTATTAAGCCACCACTGGCTATCTTTTCTGTCAGAACGTTTAACCCCATTATCCAAAGTATAGGCAATTCCAATACCCAGGGTTTGCTTTAATTGGGTTTTTTCAATCTGATTATGGTCATACAATACATCCATTGTAATATTCGAAGAAAGGAACTTGTTGACTTTTAAACTTAGTACCGCTCCATAGGCTAAAACCAATCGATCCGGGCGATCCAGATAATTAGAGAACACAGAAGCCGTATTCGTTAAATTTACGTTCTCCATCAGCTTTAATGTATAAATAGCAGTCCCTAAGAAACCAACTTGCAATAATGAAGAATCTCCATCAGCTTTCAATCCATACGTTCCTGCAACCTGAAGCTCTTTATCCAATACAAATGTCCATCGGGCGTTGATAGGACGTAAGGTGACCGTCAGGTTATCATGTGGTCTGTACGTGATCCCCATACCCAGGTTTAGGTATCCGGGAGCCATAAAATTAGAAAGTTTCTTGGCCTTAGGATTATTACCATCTTCATATCCTGGTGCAAACTGAGATTGAAAGCTCGCCCCACTGGAAAGATACCAGCTTTTGGAAAACTGTCTTCCATAGTTGGTAGAAACATTAATAACGTCCTGGGTTTTTCTCACACCCAATCCGCTCGTATTATTTTGTCCGTAATTCAGAACAATCACATTCTCCCAAAGGTCTTTATCCTTCTCATAAGTAATATTATAATTGACTCCGGCAAGCCAACCGACGTTGTTTGCCCCACCTCCTGCCCAATTAGAGAAAGCGGACTGGTTAATCATTAAAGAATTTTTTCCTAAAACCGACCAATGTTTTACAGTATCTACAACTACTGAATCTTTTTTTACGTCCTGTGCATTGGTAAAAATCCCGATTGAAATGCTGACAAGCAATAAAAACTTCTTCATAAACTAAAGATTTTTCAAGGTACAAAAGTATAAATATAATTTGTGTTAGAGCAACGTTTTGCCTTTTGCAAATTTGAGATTCACGTTAAATTATCCTTTAACATACTAAAAACAAGCCACTTTGGTAACCTCAAACATTAAATATTTGTTTAATTTTTAAAAAACTGATTAAAATCAACACCTTTTGTCTTAAAAATGAAAAAGACCCAAGACAATTATCGCCAATTTTTCCTACATTTATTATTGGCTTTTGATTTGACATAAACTCTACATGTTTAAAAATGTAATTCCCAAAAGAGCAATCATATACCCATTGCTAATGCTTGCCGCAATGTGGTTAGGCTACTTTTTACAAACACAGGGCTTTTTTAAAAGTTGCTTTGGAGCGATTATTCCCTTACTCCCTGAGGGATTACTAGGAGTAATCACTTCTCCCCTTTTACACGGAAGCTTAGACCATATCATCGCGAATTCGATCCCTATGGCAGTTCTGATGTTTCTACTGTATCAGTTTTATCCGTTAGTAGCCAATAAGGTTTTTATTCTGGGCTGGTTAGCGACCGGATTATTGGTATGGATGCTTCCACCTATTGATATTCTAACCGGAGAATACATGTATACCTGTACCATCGGTGCGAGTGGTGTCGTTTATGTATTGGCCTTCTTCTTATTTTTCAGCGGTGTATTCCGGTGGAATATGAAACTTCTTACCATATCCCTGATTGTTGTATTGTATTATGGAAGTTTAATTTGGGGAATGTTTCCGGAAGAACTATTTTACAACCTTCAAGAACCGAGTAAAATATCATGGCAGGCTCACCTTTCTGGAGCTGTTGTAGGAAGTATTATTGCTTATGTTTTCAAAAATATTGGCGAGAAAAAGAAAAAATATATCTGGGAATTCCCTAACTATTACAGCGAAAAAGATGATAAGCTGTGGCAGGAATACAAAGAAAATCATCCGGATGATTTTTCAGAACTCCCTTATAAAAAAAGAGATGATATCTGGGATCATCTTGACGAATTAAGAAAGAAATAAAACTTATTTCTTTATATTTGAATAAAAACACACATGATTTCCGAAGAACATCTTTATGCAATCGCCCTGCGCGAATGCAGCTTAATCGGTGACATCAATTTTACAAAACTCATCAAAGCATTTGGAAGTGCAAAAAATGTCTGGGAAAATGCAAAGAAAGAATTCCGTAAGATGGATGGCTTTGGCCGAAAAATGGTTTCCGATATCGGAAATCCTATTCACCTCAATTTTGCGGAAAAAGAAATAGCTTTTTGTGAAAGCAATCATATTAGGATCAGACTAAAACATCATGATGAATTGCCCTTTCTCCTCAATGAATGTGAAGATGCTCCCGCAATTTTATATCAAAAAGGAAACTTAAAAAATCCCTCACTTCCTATTAGCATTGTTGGTACAAGAAATATGACCAGTTATGGCAGGCAGTTTATAAAAGATTTTTTTGAAGAAACCAAGGTATACAATTTCATATCGGTGAGTGGATTAGCTCTTGGAGTCGACAGAGAAGTTCATGACCAATCCATTCAAAATGAAATTCCTACAGCAGCCATTTTGGCTCACGGCTTCCAGACCTTATATCCTTCAAAAAACAAAAAATTATCAGAAAAAATCATAGAGGAAGGAGGTGCTTTATTCACTGAGTTCAATTCGTCCAGAAAACCTGACAGAGAAAACTTTATCCAAAGAAACAGGATCATTGCCGGAATATCACCTGTTACCATTGTAGTAGAAACAGCTTTTGGAGGGGGCTCTATAAGTACTGCAAGTTTTGCCAACAATTATAACAGAGAGGTATTTGCACTTCCTGGAAAAATTACAGACCCTTATAGCCAAGGATGCAATCATCTGATTTTTCAGAATAAAGCATCAACAATTTCATCGATTAAAACACTTATTTTATCACTTGGTTTTAATCAACCGAAGGAAAAAATGGAAGAACTATTTCCTCCCTCGCCATCTACAGTCCAATTATCTGAAAATCAAAATATAATATATAAATACATCTCCGAAAATCCACAAATCAATTTAGATGAATTAGCAGAGAAAATATCGCTCTCTACCCATAAAATTTTGCCCATAATTTTAGAATTAGAGCTTTTGGGCAAACTAAAAACACTTTCTGGGAGGCAATTTATAGCAATTTGAGAATTAACTATTTCTTAATATTGCATTATTTCATACATAACATTTAATTTTTAACAAAATTTGAAGATAAATTATCAATTTAATAATAATTTCCCCCATCATTATTAAAATTTCAACAATCATCAATTAAGGTGTTGTGAATCTTGAAAAAAAAATTAAATTTGTTGGCAATAATATTCAACCTTACTATATGGAACAATATAATATTGACCAGAAAATCCAGGAGTTTATTGCAAAAATTGAGGCAAAAAACCCTAATGAGCCAGAATTTTTACAAGCCGTAAAAGAAGTTGCTGTTACAGTAATTCCATTTATAGCGACCAAGAAAGAATACACAGGAATGAAGCTTCTTGAAAGGATGGCTGAAGCTGAAAGAATCATTATTTTCAGAGTTCCATGGGTTGATGACAAAGGAGAAATCCAGGTAAACAGAGGTTTCAGAATTCAGATGAACTCTGCAATCGGACCATATAAAGGAGGAATTCGTTTCCACCCTACCGTAAACCTTTCTGTTCTTAAATTTTTAGCTTTTGAACAAGTTTTCAAAAACTCATTAACAACCCTTCCAATGGGAGGAGGAAAAGGAGGTTCAGATTTCGATCCACAAGGAAAATCTGATATGGAAGTAATGCGTTTCTGCCAGGCTTTCATGACTGAATTATGTAAGCATATTGGTCCTGAAACTGACGTTCCAGCAGGTGATATCGGGGTAGGATCAAGAGAAATCGGATATCTTTTCGGACAATATAAGAAAGTAAGAAATGAATTTACAGGGGTTCTTACAGGAAAAGGTCTTGCTTATGGAGGTTCACTTATCCGTCCTGAAGCTACAGGATATGGAGTTGTGTATTTCGCGGAGCAAATGCTGAAAACAATCGGACAAACATTCCAGGATAAAATTGTTTCTGTTTCAGGTTTCGGTAACGTAGCTTGGGGAGTAATTAAAAAAGTATCTGAACTAGGAGGAAAAGTAGTAACTATTTCAGGACCTGACGGCTATATTTATGATAAAGATGGTATCGATGGAGAAAAGATCGATTACTTATTAGAATTAAGAGCTTCCGGAAATAACAGAGCTGAAGACTATGCTAAAAAGTATCCTTCTGCTGAATTCCATGCAGGAAAACGTCCTTGGGAAGTAAAATGTGATGTTGCTATTCCATCTGCTACTCAAAATGAATTAGATTTTGAAGATGCTAAGGCATTGGTTGGAAATGGAGTTCTTTGTGTAACTGAAGCAGCGAATATGCCTTCAACATTAGAGGCTATCAACTACTTCCTAGACAGCAAAGTTCTATTCTCTCCTGGTAAAGCTTCCAACGCTGGAGGAGTTGCTACTTCAGGATTAGAAATGACTCAAAACTCAATCCGTTTGAACTGGACTTCTGAAGAGGTAGATGCAAGATTAAAAGAAATCATGATTGGAATTCACAAAGCTTGTAGAGACTATGGAAAAGAAGAAGATGGTTATGTAAACTACGTAAAAGGTGCCAATATTGCCGGATTCGTGAAAGTTGCAGAAGCTATGTTAGCTCAGGGAGTTGTGTAATACAAAATATAAAGGTTGGGAATATTCCCGACCTTTTTTCTTATAGCCTGTTCCCGGGGAAATGGGAAAAAAGTAAAAAGTGAAAGGGAAAAGCATTGATTTATTCAATGCTTTTTTTATTTGATAAACAAAAAAATCCTGAAAAATAATATTTCAGGATTCACATCTTTACTTTTTAAAATTTTATTTCAACTTTTTCTTCTTAGCCTTTTTCTCTTCTTTCGTTCCTTCTGAAGGTTTGGTTGCTTCTACTTTTGTGTCAGTACTCAGGGTTGCTGTTGCATCTGTCATTGATGTTTTTGCAGAAGTATCAACTGTAGTTGTAGTACTCATGTCCTTAGTTTGATTCTCTGTCGTAGTACTAGGCTGCATTGTTTGCGGTTGTGTCTGTGTTGTTGTCTGATTAGGTTCAACTTTTTTCTGAGTGTTTGTCTGAGCTGAAACAGCAATCGTACCTAATGAAAGTACTGCTGCTAAAATTAACTTTTTCATAATGTAATATTTAAATGATTGTTTAGTATTTTGAAAACGTCATTTATTTTATTAAATTATGTGTAAGATTCTTATTTAACGTACTTTATATTTTTTTAAGATGATTTTAGATTATAGATTATTTTTCTAAATTCTTCATCATTTTTTCTACAAATTCATATGCAGCAGGACAAATAACGGTATTTTTTATCATAAGGTTATTTATCTGATAAATCTTCTTACGATCAGTATGAGGATACTCCCGGCATGCTTTCGGCCTCACTTCATAAATAGAACACGTATTATCATCATTGAGAAAAAAGCATGGAAGATTCTGAAGCACTTTATCCTGGTCTTCATCCACCCTCAGGAATTTAGATTCAAAATCAACAGGTTTCATCCGAAGATGCTTAGAGATACGTTCTATATCTTTTTCCGTATATAAAGGACCGGTTGTTTTGCAGCAATTGGCACATTGCAGGCAGTCTATTTTTTCAAACACTTCCTCATGTGTCTCTTGAACAATATAATCCAGATTTCTGGGCGGCTTTTTCTTTAATCCGTCCAGAAACTTTTTATGTTCTTTTTGCTTTTGTAAAGCCTGCTTTTTGTACAAATCTACATTCATTATATTCTTTCTTCTATCAAAACGGTGAGATCTTCTTTCTGACACTCATTAATTTTATCAAAAATAAAATGATAATCAAGCATCAATCTACAAGATTATCATCATATTTAAAAATTCATAGGCTCAAAAAATTACGCTAAGAGTCTGTTTAAATTTTATTCAGTAATAATTTTATGGCGGATAATTTGACCATGTTTTCAGAGGATTCCATTAAGAGTTCATAATTTCTGCATAATCTTCTATCGTTATCAAACCAAGCAAATGTACGCTCTATAATCCATCGTTTATGAATTGGCTCAAACCCTTTTACTTTTTTGTCACTCCGCATTACGATCTGAATGATATAATTAAACTTAATTCTTATTTCCTCAATAATCTCTCCTCTATAACCTCCGTCCGCCAGGATTACCTGAAGCGGAATTAGTAAATATCGCAGTGTTTTGATCAGTAACAATGCAGCCTTACTCTCATGAACATTGGCTACACTTACCATTACGGCTAACAAAAAACCATTTTTGTCTACCACAACGTGTCTCTTGATTCCTTTTATTTTTTTACCTCCGTCAAAGCCATTGAGTGAACGGTTATTTCCCCAACGAACACTTTGACTGTCAATAATTCCTAAACTTGCCTGCGCTTTCTGACCCCTGTTTCGTCGTACTTCCTCTCTCAATTTTGATAATAATAAATCGAAAATCTCCAGATTTGACCATTTTGAATAATAGTAATAAACCAATTGCCATTTGGGAAAATCATGAGGTAAAAGTCTCCATTGACAGCCTGTTTTTACTAAATAACTGATAGCATTCCAAATGACAACCAAATCATATTTTCGTTTTCTGTCATCAAAATCTAATGCTTTTTTTATAAATTGCCACTGAGTTTGGGTTAAGTCCGTTGGATACATTGATGTTTTTTTCTTTTGCAACTCTAAAATGACAATTTTTATGCAACTTTTAACCCTTACTATTTTTTATTATTACTTTTTTAAACAGGCTCTAAAAAAAACATTTGGCCCAGATTACAAAGATATATAATAATCGAAATGCCTTAAAAGATTTTAAATTATTATCCTATTATTGAATCTTGGTTCCTAAAGGTATTTTTGGATTCAGAATATCTTTTTGAAAGGGATAAATACAATTATCTCGATTTAACTTTACATAAAGCTTTTCAAACAAAATCTTCTCAAATATAAAACAGCAGAAATTATATATTTCTGCTGTTTTATACTCTCGCGTTTATCTATAAAATCTATATCTTTTGCGCTGGAGATTCCAATACCTTTACACTCACATTGCTTACGGATTTAGCAACACCTGTCTCTCCATGAATATTTGAAAGAAAGTTGGGAAAGCTTTCAATAGGAAAGGCCCAATAATAATGTCCATTTACCGGAGATGAAAAATTAGCCAACAAGACCCCTGTCAATTTCATAGGAACAAAATATTCAACTGAAGACCCCTTTAGTTTTGTAAGTATAGCGATTGTCTTTTTAGAATGAGCCGGTACTATAGCCTTATATGTACTTGTCTCTGTTATTTCTTCTGAGCTTTCTGTACCGTCTGTTGTGTCTCCTCCAACAACAACTTTAGTACTTGCTGATGCTTTTGCTACTAATGGAATATCAACAGATACCGTAGCCCCAACTTCAAATGATCCGGAAACAGTACGCTTCCAAGAGGTTGAATAACCCTTTTTATAGGAGTAAGATACTGTAATCTCACTTTCTCTATCACTATTATTAACAGCTTCCGTAGTGTAAGCATCATCCGGTAGATCTAGCCCATTTGTTTCGATATTTATCTTAGGTGTTCCCAAAACAACAGAAACATCTGGGTTGGAGGCTGTATTTCGTGTATCTCCATCTACAGATAAATCAGAGCTGAACGTAATTCCATCTGGAATCTGGCCATAATAAGAAAAAACGTTCTTCAGTCTTTCTCTTTGACCAGAAGAATAAATATCGTACCCCATATCTTTTAGATAACCGGCTTTGAAAGGAAGTCTTTTTTCTCCATTTATTAAATTATTATTGGCATTTAAAGGCTGAGAAGTCAATTTAAACTCATCCACTACTTTCCATCCTTTTTGAAGCATTTCCGCTTCTGTCATTTCTACTTTTTTTACATCGTTATAATTTAAATTTCCCATATCTTCATTTCCGGAATTAACTTCATCTCTTGAACATGAAGCAGAAGATATTAATAGTAAAAACATTAAAATAGAATTTGCTTTTTTTCTCATTTTGATTATTTTTATTGCGTTTAATAATCAAATCTACAAAACACTAACCAAAAAACAAACATATTTTACGAATTAAATAAAATTTAACTTATTATCACCAGTCTTGAGTCTTATCAATCGCTTTATCTGTCGATATATTAACACAAAATATCATTTTTATGAAGTTTATCAGTTCTACAGGTGGTTTTTTAAAAATTATTTTTAAGTAACTTTGATATATTTTGAAAAAATGAAAAAGCTTGAATCTAGAGAAGACATTGAATTATTGGTCAATTCCTTTTATCAAAAAGTAGTTCAGGATGAGACCATTGGATTTTTCTTTAAAGACATTATTAAAGTAGACTGGGATAAACACCTTCCGAAAATGTATTCTTTCTGGGAAACCATTCTCTTTGGCCAAATGAGCTATAAAGGAAACCCTATGGCCGTTCACTTTCCCATTAATGAACTCAAAGCTATGGAAAAGAAACATTTTGAACAATGGCTTGCTTTATGGAAAAAGACCATTGAAGAAAACTTTGTCGGTGAAAATGCAGATATGGCCATTTACAAATCTGAAAATATTGCCAAGTTAATGGCTTATAAAATGGAAATGGCTAGAAAACTCTAGACTGGGCCGGTTTCGAAATATAAGATTCAATACGGAGTTCGGGTTTTACAGATAAGCGAACAAAGTTGTCTTTTTGCCCTTTGATTTTTCTAGGGAACTACTACTGTAAAAATATAAGCCGCTAAATTTACTAAAAGTACCGTTCCGTATAAAACATTCGTCTTTCCTCTGCTTAACGAAAGCATAACAATAAATACAGATAAAGAAAGTAAAATAATATCTTTTTTATCAAGCCCTAATACAAAAGGCATATCATACATAATACTCACTACAGATACTGCCGGAATGGTTAAACCAATACTTGCCAAAGCAGACCCCAGTGCCAGGTTTAAACTGGATTGTATTTGATTATTTCTTGCTGATCTTATAGCTGCAACTCCTTCCGGAAGTAAAACTACCGCTGCAATAATCACCCCTACTAAGGATTTCGGAGCACCTGCATTCTGTACCATATCCTCAATCGTCCCGGAAAGTCCTTTTGCCATTAAGACAACAATCACAAGACATAATATCAGAAAGAAAAAGCTTACGATAGCCAAAAACTTCGAAGGAATATAATAGGAATCAGGATCTTCATCTGGAGTGACAAAATAGTTTCTATGTCTTACCGTCTGAACCATCAGAAATACTCCATAAATAACAAGACAAGCAACAGAAACAAAAACTAACTGAGCCGGATTATAGAAAGGACCATTGACACTTGAAGTAAAATTTGGAAGGATCAATGTTAAGATTAATATGGAAACAATACTTACGAGATAAGTAGTGGCAGAAGTTCTTGCAAAAAACTGTTCATAATATTTCACCCCTCCTACTAAAATACATATCCCCAGAATTCCGTTAAGAATAATCATGACTGCAGCAAAAACAGTATCTCTAGCCAGTGTGACCGCCTGATCTCCTCCGGCAATCATAAGTGAAATAATAAGCGCTACCTCAATGGTTGTAATACAAAGAGCAAGAATGATTGTTCCGAAAGGCTCTCCTACTTTATGGGCAACTACTTCAGCATGATGAACTGCTGACAATACGCTTCCGGTAAGTAAAAGACCTGCAATAACTTCAAAAACAACCCCTTGTGTCATGAGTCCTGAAAAGTAATATCCTACCGCCAGAACAGGAATAATATAGGTATAGTGTAAAAGTTCTTTTAATTTCATAAGTGTCTACAAAATACAAAAAATCTATGAAAATTTTAATATCAAAAGAAAATATTAATGATATTTTAATGACACCAAAAGTTATAATCCTGAAAATCGGTCAACATATGCAGTAAAAGTCCAATGCCAATAACTCTGATATTTCCTTTAAAAAAAAGCAGCAAAAAGTACACCGCAATTGCATAATACGAATGTAAAAAATGGAATCCTATACTATTTCTGGAAGGATCAAAAACAGGATTTGCAAATAAATGATCCAAATCTACAAGCATTGTAGCTAATAGAATGAGATATACCTGTTTCCAGTTTTTCCGGTAAAAAATCAAAGCAATAAACACCGGGAAAACCAGATGTAAAAAGTAATGCATACATGATTTCCAAAAAAGACAATCCATCACACTCTTCCTTTTAAATAATTCTGTCTTACTTCCTCATCCAATTTTTCAATAGCATATCTCAGAGATGTTCTTGGCATTTCTTTGTAATATTCGTTGAGGTAGCGAATCAATTCTTCTTCATTCTTCTGCCCCATTTCCCTCAACAGCCACCCATTAGCTTTATGCATCAGATCATGAGGATGTTTCAAATTATTCGTTACCAACTCTTTTGTCAGCCGAAAAGAGCCTTTTTTCACATAGTGCATAGTTCCGACAACAGCAATTCTTTTATGCCACATTTCTTCAGAGACCGAAAGCTTTCGCAATAAGTCTTCATTCTGATTTTCAAAAGCATATCTGCCCAAAATTTTATAACAGCTTGAGTCTACCAAATCCCAGTTATTGACATATTCTAAATGATTGAGATAAAAAGCCACAATCTCTTCTTTAGCCTGTGGGTCTTTCGTTTTTTCAAACTTAGCAACCAGTATAAATAATGCTGTCAGCCTGTGCTCATGAAATTTTGATGAAAGCAACTCACTGAGTTCTTTCAATGAAATTTTAGCATAATACTCTTTGGCTACACTTCTTTGATCGGGAACTTTGACTCCCAGAAACACATCTCCTTCTCCATACTCTCCTTTTCCCGTTTTGAAGTATTTTGGGAAAAATTCAGCTTTTTCTGGTATGGATAAAACAGCTAATGCTTCCTGTATTTCTTTGATGGTATTATTCATTGATTATAAACAAACTGGTTATTTTAATCTAAAGCAATACTTTCCTTCTCTTCTTCTTCTTTTGCAATCTTCTTAGGATTGGCCACTTTTGCAATAGTAAGTCCTTGAACTATAATTGAAAATACAACGACACAGTAAGTGATACTTAAAATAAGATTACTATACTCGCTTTTAGGAATAGACATTGCCAAGGCAATGGAAACCCCGCCTCGTATACCACCCCAGAAAAGTACCTTTATCGTCTGTGGACTGAATCTGGTTCTGAACGACATAAATTTTGAAGGCCCCCATATTGAAACAAACCTTGCAATCAAAACAACAACTATAGCAATAATCCCTGGAACAATAAAATGATTCAGGTCCTTAATCATTAGTAATTCAAATCCGATAAATAAAAACAGTACAGCATTCAAAATCTCATCGATTAATTCCCAGAATTTGATAAGGTAATCCTGAGTAACGGATTTCATTTTGAACCTTACATTGAAGTTTCCCATAAATAAACCGGCGGCCACCATGGTAAGAGGTCCTGAAATATGCAGCTGTTTAGCGATCAGATATCCTCCCATTACCACAGAAAGTGTAACCAGGACAGAGATAATATAATCATCCACCTCACGCATCAACCTGGAAGTGATCCATCCCAGTAAAACCCCTAGCAATAATCCTCCCCCTGCTTCTTTAAGAAGTAGCAGAAAAATATTCTCAACTCCCAGATCTACTTCTTTTCCAATAGCAAGCTGAAGTACAACAGTAAACACTACAACTGCTACCCCGTCATTAAAAAGAGATTCTCCCGCCACTTTCGTCTCCAATGATTTGGACACCTTTGCCTGCTTAAGGACACTTAGTACCGCTACTGGATCAGTAGGAGAAATCAAGGCTCCAAAAACAAGACAATAGATAAACGGAAGTTTAACCCCTACCATGGGAAGCAGATAAAACATTCCGAAACCAACGATAAATGTCGAGATCACCACTCCTGCTGTAGAAAAAATAAGAACGGGTCGAAATTGTTCTTTGAGATCAATAATGTTAATATGAATTCCTCCGGCAAACAAAAGAAAATTAAGCATTGCGCCCATCAAAACTTCTGTAAAATCAATGCTGTTCATTAATTTATGAAGATGTCCGAAAGTTCTTGGCAATACAGATTCTCCGAATAAAACCAGAAAAATAGAAACCACAATGGCAATTACCATAATCCCAATAGTACTGGGAAGCTTAAGAAACCTGTAGTTCAGGTATGCGAATATAGATGCTAAAACGATTAATACTGAAAATGAATAATATAATTCCACTAAGTTATTTTTAAATTAAAAGTCCAAATAAAGGACTTTGATATATATTTTACTGTTATCTTTTTCCCATATATCGATAATTCCGTCTTTTACTGTCTTTGAACTTTTTGTATACCCTTCTCCCAGGTTCAGGATGTTAAGAAAAATATATTCATCCCCTACGGAATTGACAACGAAGGGTGTTTTCTCAGATTTACCATCTCCGGAATTTTTAATAACATCTGCGAGCAATCGAAGCTGCGCCAAATGATGCGTAAAATTCCCGGCATCCTTTTTATAATCATAAGCGCGTAGTAAAATCAACAGAACATCCAAATTGGTTGGATCTTGTCCATATAGTTCTTTTCCAATCTTTATACACTCATCAAAATTATTATCTTTAAATGATTCTGCCAGGTTTTTAAAACCCTCATCAGAGGTAGAAACCTTACCTACTTCAAAGTTTCTCCCATAATAAAGATGCTGTGCCTCAATACTATCCAGTGATTTAGGAATTCCTTTATATTTGAAAATCAACCGGTCGTAATTATATGGAGATTGAGAATCTTTAAGGTTTTTTTCTATACTTTTAAAATCAATTTTTGATTTTTGACTAAAGCCAAAAATTGAAAGAAAAAGAAACGGAAGGAAAAAGTAATACCTCATAAGTTGCTATTTGCTTCTTCCTCATCATTATCGAAATATTCGAAAAGAAAATCATTATAAGGGAACCTTGAAATATGAATTTTCATGACCTCATCATAGATCAGCCTTTTCATTTCCGGGAAATTTTCTTTAGTCAATGCAGAGATGAATACCGTAGGGTATTTTGATTTCGCCATCCATGTTTTTTTCCATTCATCAAGAGAAACATTTTTTCTCGTTGTAGGAGTTAAATCATCTTCATCTTTTCTTTCATAGCTGAAATCATCAATTTTATTGAAGACCATAATCATCGGCTTCTGATGAGCGTCAATTTCCATTAGGATGTGATTAACAGATTCAATGTGATCTTCAAAACTTTCGTGAGAGATATCTACCACATGAATAAGCAAGTCTGCTTCACGAACCTCATCCAAAGTAGACTTAAATGATTCTACCAATTGAGTGGGTAATTTTCTTATGAACCCGACTGTATCAGTGAGTAAAAATGGCAAGTTTCCGATAACCACTTTTCTGACAGTAGTATCTAACGTTGCAAACAGCTTATTTTCGGCAAAAACTTCAGACTTGGAAAGCGCGTTCATCAGAGTAGATTTCCCAACATTGGTATATCCTACCAGAGCTGCACGAACTACCTTTCCTCTATTGTTACGCTGGGTAGCCATTTGTTTATCAATGGTCTTCAGCTTATCTTTCAGTAATGAAATCCTATCACGGATAATACGACGGTCAGTTTCAATTTCTGTTTCCCCCGGTCCTCTCATACCGATTCCCCCTTTCTGACGCTCAAGGTGAGTCCACATTCTTGTTAATCGAGGCAAAAGATATTGATATTGAGCTAATTCTACTTGAGTTCTTGCATAAGAAGTCTGAGCTCTCTGAGCAAAAATATCAAGGATAAGATTGGTACGGTCTAATATTTTAACTTCCATCTCTTTCTCCAGGTTCTTAAGCTGGGAAGGCGAAAGTTCATCATCAAAAATTACAGTTCCTATCTCATTTTCCTTTACGTATTCTTTTATTTCTAGTGCTTTTCCGCTTCCGATAAACGTTTTAGAATCAGGTTGGGTTAGTTTTTGAGTAAAGCGTTTTTGTACAGTTGCACCTGCCGTGAAAGCCAAAAACTCCAGTTCATCCATATATTCCACCAACTTTTCTTCATCCTGGTTTTGGGTAATAACACCCACCAAAACAGCTTTCTCGTAATTATGTTCTTTCTTTTCTAGCATTAAATTCTATCTATATTTGTGAGCTTTACAAGATAACATTTTTAAGCATAAAAAACAAAACGATTTTGGGAACAATTTGAAATTTTAATGTTAATTTAAGATTGTAATACTATTGATTTATAGAAAATTAATAATTATAAAAAGTATTTATTTTATTTTTAAACATTAAAATTCAAAAACCAATAAAAACAAAAGAAATACTATAAATATGAGTATCAAATGTATAGGATTCACTACTGCCAATAGAAATTTATTGATTATATTGAATGGTCAAATGTAATTTGTAAAAAACACCATATGAATGATCAAAAAGAAAAGAATTCAGAACAAAACCCCATCCCTCTAAAAAATGATAAAACAATGAAACTGAGCATCCTGGATCAATCTGCAATCGTTACCGGGCAACATCCCAAGGAAACATTAGCTAATAATATCGAACTGGCTCAATGGGCAGAAGAACTAGGCTACGAAAGCATATTATTTTCTGAGCACCATGGTGTTCCCGCTTATGCCAGTTCAAGCCCTGAAATTTTAGCAGCCATTGTCCTTGGACAAACAAAAAAAATAAAAGTCGGCACAGGAGGCATTATGCTTCGTAATTACCCTGCTTATAAAGTAGCTGAAATTACAAAGCTGTTAGCTTCTGTTTTTCCGGGGCGTTTTGTACTCGGTTTAGGAAAAGCTCCCGGCGGACTTAAAATGTCAACCCTCGCACTAAACGATAACAAGCTTCCTACGATAAGCACTATTAGCCAAAAAATAAAGGATATTGTCGCCTATTTATCTGAAGATACAACTATCACACAGGATCGTTATGATGATTTAATTGCACAACCTCAACACCTTGATACACAACCGGAAGTATGGTGGCTCGGATCAGGAAACAATTCCGCAAGAGAAGCTTCAAAAAATGGATTAGGCTACTCTTATTCTCATTTCCTGGTAGATGAGAAAGAAAACGCGAGTGTCAATCTGTATAAAAATGAGTTTGTTCCCAGTGTTATTTCACAAGCCCCTCGTTTACAGATAGCTCTTTCCGTTTCAGTTGCAGAGGATTATGATACTGCAAAAAGAAATGCTTATTCTATGGCCTACCAGATTTTAGAAGCCAGAAGAGGGCTTGCGCCCTCCCCCTTAATTCATCCTGATGAAGTAGAACAAAAAATACAAGACTCTGAGGATAATGATGATTTTCAGCAAGTCATGAACAACATACTCATTGCTACACCGGAAACTATAGGTAGACAGCTTTCTGAAATTACTACATTTTACGCAGCAGATAATTTCATCGTTATGAGTAATATCTATGACAAAGAATCCCGTTTCAAAAACTTTGAACTTCTTATAAAGAATATCCAATAAGAAAGTAACAGACAATTTTACTTTTCTTTTGATATCTTAAAACAAACGGGAGATCTTATCTTTAAGACCTCCCGTTTTATTTTTTACATTTACATGTTAAACAACTCATAATCAATCCCAGTCAGAAGCTACAAACTTCATAACCATTCCTTTGTCATCTGACAAAGTAAGAAAGTGTCCTTCTACTGAATATTTAGTAATTCTCTCAAAGCTTCGCCCAAATGCAGCTTCTAACTTCATATCCTGGCAAGCCATCATCGTACTTCCTAATCCAGAAATTTTTATCCTTCCGTTATTTTTAAATTGGGCTGTAAAAAACATTTTATTACACCCCATAAAAGCCCCGCCACGAATTTTACCGTCTTCTATTTTAGAATTCAGATTAATACGGGCTTTATTCTTAACCATCAGATCTTTACTGAAATTCCCAAAAGAAACAAGCATCCACTCTCTTTGAAGTGCATGATTTTTTTCCGGCACTGAAGAGCAATTTAAATTTATTCCTAAAAACAAAATGCCTAAAAGCAATACTAATATTTTTTTCATAGAAACAATCCTCCCATTTTCATACCATTCACAGGCAGAATATCGTAAAAATTAGTAAATTAGCCACACAAAATTAATTTATAAAATGAAAAGACTATTTCTACTATTCACTTTTTTATTGGGCTTTGCCCAGATGAGAGCGGATGAGGGGATGTGGCTGTTGATGCTCATCAAAAGACTAAACGGTGTTGACATGCAAAAAGAAGGTTTACATCTGACTCCGGAGGAAATTTATTCCGTTAACAATTCGAGTTTAAAAGATGCTATCGTTAGCTTCGGTGGCTTCTGTACAGGAGAAATTGTTTCTGATAAAGGACTTATCTTCACAAACCATCACTGTGGCTACGGCGCTGTTGCTGCAGCTTCTACTCCAGAAAAAGACTATTTAAAAAATGGTTTCTGGGCGATGAAGCAGAAAGATGAATTCAACGCAAAAGACTTGTATGTAAGGTTTTTAGTTAGAATGGATGATGCTACGAAAAGAATCAATTCTAAACTGAATAGCAATATGACCGGTGAGGAGAGAAGTGCTGTGATCGAGGCTGAAACTAAAGCAATCCAGGCTGAAAACTCTGAAAATGGCAAATATACTGTAGTGGTTAAAGATTTCTTTAACGGAAACGAATTTTATTATTTCGTATATCAAGATTACAAAGATATCAGATTAGTAGGAGCACCTCCTTCATCATTAGGTAAATTCGGTGGCGATACAGATAACTGGGAATGGCCAAGACATACTGCAGATTTTACTGTGTTCAGAGTATATGCTGATGTAGCTGGAAATCCTGCAGAATATTCACCAAGCAATACTCCTTTGAAGCCTAAGCATTTCTTACCGGTTTCTCTTAAGGGAATTAAGCCGGGGGACTTTTCTATGATTTTAGGATATCCGGGAAGAACCAATCGCTACTTAACATCTTATGGTATCCAGCAAATGGTTAATAAAGATTATCCGGCTTGGGTTGAGGCTTCTAAAGTAGCCATGGATGTTATGAAGAAATACATGAACAAAGATAAAGCAACCCAGCTTAACTATGCTTCTCAGTATGCCTCCGTAGCTAACTACTGGAAAAACAGACAGGGAACCATTGATGCGGTAGAAAAAAACGGAACGATCTCTGATAAGCAGAAAATTGAAGCAGCTTACAGACAATGGTCCGTACAGGCTGGAAACTCTGAATACGATGGTGTATTAGAGGATATTGAAGCTTATTACAAGCAGGTTTCTGACAGAAATGTAGAAAAAAACTATATGACTCAGCTTTCAAGAAACACAAAATATATCAGTGTAGCTAACAAGTTGGGATCTTTACTGAAGACTTATGCAGCTCAGGATATGCAGGGAAGACTTGCTATGAAACCAAAAGTAGAAACAGCAATTAAATCTATTTATGATAATTTCAGCCCTTCTTTGGAAGGAGAGATGCTAGCTGCAATGGTTAGCCTTTATCAAACAAGAGTAAAAAATAAAGATGTGGCTTCTGCAACTATTTTAGGATTGGATGCTAAAACATTATCCAATGTGGCCTACTCTTCTATTTTTGCTAACAAGACATCAGCAACTAATTTCCTTTTAAATCCTGATGCATTGAAGCTTGATGCTGATCCACTTTGGAAAATATCTAATGGCCTTACTGCAGACCAAAAAATATCTTCTGAGAAATTTGCTAAAGTTGATGATTTTTTTGCTAAAAATAACCGTCTATTCTTGGCTGGTTTAATGAAGGCAATGCCAGAGAAAAAGTTTTATCCGGATGCTAACTCTACCATGAGATTGACTTATGGAACTGTAGATAAATTACCAATCAGAACAGACAGAAACTATTTCGGTGTTACTGATAATTATTATACAGACATGACTGGTCTTGTTGGTAAGTACAAAAAAGGAGACGAAGAATTCGACCTTCCTCAAAGAGTGATTGACCTTTATAATATGAAAGACTTTGGTCAATATGGTGATGCTTCAGGCTATATGCCGGTAAACTTCCTTTCTAACAATGATATTACTGGAGGAAATTCAGGATCTCCTGTTATTGACGGAAACGGAAACCTTATCGGGATTGCATTTGATGGAAACAGTGAAGCATTAAGTGGAGATATTGTATTTGAACAAGAATGGCAAAAAACAATTAATGTTGATATCCGTTTTGTTCTGTGGACAATTGACAAATATGCTGGTGCCAGAAGACTAATTGATGAATTACAATTGGTAAGAAGTGAAAATACTCCTGCTGATACCAAAACACGTCCAGCGAAGGCTGAACATGTAAAACCAACTAAAAAGAAGAAGTAATCTTTTTATATACTTTATAAAACCGTGAAATCTATTTCACGGTTTTTTTATGGTCATATTATTATCAAATAGCACCGCTCCCATTTTTGACTTATGCTTATTTAAAGCATCTGGACAGAAAGTACTAGAAAAAAGAGATCTCTTTAATTATTTTCTATTTTGAATGAATGTAATAAAATCCTGATTTATAGATTCTTTTCTTTTCATTGCTTTTCTGGCAAAAGCTGCAGGAGACGTCCCACTGTATCGTTTGAATTCTTTGCTTAAATGAGATTGATCCGTATACCCGAGATCATAAGCCAGACTTGCAATATTAGAATCCGGATAAAGCCATAGCTGATTACGAACCCGCTCAAAGCGCATCAGTCCTGACACATCTTTCACAGAATATCCCGAAGAATGTTTAAACTTTCTTTCCAGTGTACGAATCGTAGCATGGGCAGCGTCTGCTATACGGCTCACGGGTACCGTTCCGCCGGCTTCCCTCATCGCAGCTCCTGCTTTATAAAGCATAGTATCTATAGCAACCTGCGATCTTGCATTTAGAAAATATTCTTTTATACAAGTCAATGCTTCTTCTATTTTTCCTTCCTGAACGAAAGTATTGAGAATGGACTGTAACTCAACTATAGGATGCTCAACTATACGCACTCCTTTTTTATTGGATGGTAGTCCAAGCAAATCAAAAACTGCCCACGGAAAGCACCGGATTCCAATAATATCCAGTCGATCTTTCATGTAAAAAAGAACAGGATGATTGAGAAGCCCGATCATAAACGGAGATGGCAAGACCTGCATATTCCCGTCACAAGAAATACTACAATCGCTTCCGAAATAAAAAATAATTTCCGCATAGCCATCCGGAACTACCTCAAAGCCGGATAGCTCTTCTTTAGAATCTGACCTTCTGATATTATACCAAAAACACTTGATCGTGTCACTGAGCTCTTCAGGTGATTCAAATTCTTGATGCTCGATCATAAAAGATTCCATAATGGTTTATTTATATTGAAAAATATATGGAGCTACTCTATTCAAAATTAATACAATATTTGTTGAATAAAAAAATATTTACCATAAACCATTTCATATAATACACTAAGTTATACTTGCCGGATACTAGACAGAAATAAAAGAGGCTGTCTCAAAAGAGATAGCCTTTTTTATGCAAAAAGGAAAGCTTTCGCTTTCCTAATAGTTGCAAATTGATTAATTTGCATTGTGTTAAGTACGTCAAAAGTAGTCTTTAAAGATTACACCCCCAAAGAAAATCTGCTTTTTCCTCCCAATTTATCGGAGTTGATTGATGAGCGACATCCTGTGAAAATTGTTTCAAACATTATTGATGGCTTGGATATCAAAAGCTTAATTAAAACCTACAAACCTGGCGGAACATCTTGCTACCACCCGAAAATGCTTTTGAAAGTTTTGATTTATGGCTATTTAAGCAATATCTATTCAAGCCGCAAAATGGAGCAGGCCTTGAAAGAAAACATCCATTTTATGTGGCTCTCTGCAATGAGCCGTCCCGATCATAACACCTTAAACAGGTTCCGTAGTGAACGATTGAAAGGTGAGATTAAAGCTATTTTCACACAAATTGTTCTTCTTTTGGAAAAGGAAGGTTTGGTAAGTCTGAAAACCACTTTTGTAGATGGCACCAAGATAGAAGCCAATGCCAATCGCTATACTTTTGTTTGGGGAAGAGCTGTCAAAAAACACAAAGAAAGGATTGCAGAGCAATTAGAAGAGCTTTGGAACTATGCAGAAACAGTTGCCAAAGACGAGCTTGAAAATACAGAAAGTATTGATTTTAAAGAAGTAGATTCTGAAAAAGTAACTCAAACCATCGAAAAGATCAATGAAGTTTTGAAAGATAAAAAAGTAGCTTCAAAAGTTCGTCAGAAACTGAATTATGCTAAGAAAAACTGGGCAGATAATTTAGAGAAATATAAAAAACAGCAAGAATTATTAGAAGATAGAAATTACTATTCCAAAACCGATACAGACGCTACTTTTATGCGAATGAAGGAGGATCATATGCGAAACGGACAACTAAAACCCGCTTACAATCTACAAATTTCTACCCATAGACAATTCATTTTACATTATTCAATTCATCCCAACCCAACAGACACCAAAACATTAGCGACTCATTTACTGGGTTTTGAAGAAAGCTATCATAAAGCTCCCAAAGAGCTTGTTGCTGATGCTGGTTATGGCTCAGAAGAAAATTACAACTTGTTAAAATCTAAGAAAATAAAAGCTTATGTTAAATATAATTACTTCAGAAAAGATCAGAAATCGGGACAAATAACCACTTCACAAAACAATCCTAAATTGGCAAAAATCAGAGAAAAGGTTTTCAAACTTCTTAATACCAGCAAGGGCATCAAACTCAGAAAACAAAGATCCCATGATGTTGAACCTGTTTTTGCAGAGCTCAAACACAACAAAAATTTTAAACGATTCATGCTTCGGGGAAAAAATAAAGTCGAGGTAGAAATCGGCATACTCGCAATTGCCCACAATCTAAAGAAAATGTCAAAAGCAGCCTAAAACAGACTGCTTTTTTGACTTAGATCTTCTTTTTTCCAAGATATTTTTTTTATTCAAAATATCGAAATCTTTTTTCAATGAAATACTAAAAAGAGACTGTCCTTTTGAGACAGCCTCTTAGAAGAAAAAATAAATGGTAAAAAGAGTAGAAACATCCCTATTTTCAAGCATATTTCCTAACTATATTAAATTTAATACGTCTTCAGCATTAAGAAACTGTAGTTTCTGCTTTTTTGGTGATCATATTAAAATCTTCTTGAACAGCCGTTTTTACCTCATTAAGGTAAGCGCTTAGCTCTTCAGGAGTTTTATCCATAATTGGAGCGATATATTTAACCAAAATAGGATCAAAGCCAGTGAATTCTAAAATCCCTGTTTTTAATTGTACTATCCCTGAATTATGATATACTTTTTCATATGTTTCTGCGTCTCCGTCACCTGTGCTGATAATTCTCGCAGATTTCCCGGCTAATAATTGTTGTAATTCTCCCTCACTAGTATAGTTGAAAGCAATACTTGGTAAGAAAGTACGGTCTATAAAGCCTTTCATCAATGCAGGAAGTCCGAACCACCATAATGGGTGAATCCAAACCACGTGAGTACTCTTTTTAATAAGATCAATAGCCTTTATTAAATCTGGTTCCAGTTCACTTCTTAATCTATAGCCATATTTTAAGTTGGGATCGAAATTCAGATCTCTTATCGGCATGTAAGTCGCTTTAATTCCAAGCTTCTCCATTTCTTTAAGGTAAGTCTGAGCAATTTCCTCGTTAAAACTGATTTTGTCCGGGTGTCCGTTAATTACTAATACATTTTGTGTTTCCATTTTTTTATACTAATTTTACATTTTAGGTCATTTGACCACTGCAAATATAGGTCATTTGACCTAATCAACCAAATAAAATTATATTTTTTTTCATAATGAGTAAAAAAGACATCAAAGACCATATTCTTGTAGAAGCTATGGAAATATTAAAAAATGAAGGCAGCAGTGGAGTTACCATGCGAAAAGTTGCCTCTTCTTGTAATATTTCCCTCAGCAATCTTCAATACCATTATACCAATAAAACAATTTTATTGCAAGCACTTAGTGCTAAGTTTTTTGCGCACTGTAGTGAAAATCTTTTGAATGAATGGGAAGTAATATCTGCCGAAAAGGACCTTTCAACAGAACAATTCATAAGAAAATTAGTAGAATTTCTTATAGGAGATGATGAGATTGGAATAGATTACTACTTATATCGAGAAATATGGGCATTATCTCTCAGAGATCCTGAACTCTCTATCGCGGTGAAAGATTTCTATAGCAATTATGCAAGACTAATTGCAGAATTGATCGGACAAGTAAAACAATCATCTACGGAAGAAATTGCCAGCCTCCTGGTTCCTTTCATGGAGGGATACTCTATTGTCAGGAAAGCAATGCCTTCAGATGCTAAGCAAATGACAGAAACATTGGTAAGGATTATCGTTGCTCTTTAGATAGTATTTTGTTAAAACACATATAAGAAGAAAGGATGGCTTTTAAAGCCATCCTTTCTTCTTATATGTTTACATTCTATTCAAACATTCCAAAACTCCCTATCCAAACTTCTGTATTGTATTGCTTCGGAAATATGATGCGATAGTACTTTTTCAGATTGTTCTAAATCAGCAATAGTTCTGGCCACTTTTAAGATTCTGTCATAAGCTCTTGCAGAAAGATTAAGCTTATCCATCGCTAATTTTATAAGAGCAAATGAAACTTCATCTAATTCACAAAACTGCTCTATTTGCCTTACTCCCATTTGAGCATTATAGCTGATATCTAAATTTTTATATCGCTCCTCCTGCATCTCCCTGGCTTTGAGCACTCTTTTTCTAATCTCTTCACTTTTTTCACCTTTTCTTTTCTCTGCCAATTGCTCAAACTCAACTTTTTGAATTTCAATATGAATATCAATGCGATCTAAAAGAGGACCCGAAAGCTTATTCATATACCTTTGCATTTCCAAAGTAGAAGAAGTATTGTTAGGATCATCAGGGAAATAACCACTTGGGCTGGGATTCATCGAAGCAACCAGCATAAAGCTGGACGGATAAATGACTGTAAATTTAGCTCTGGAAATTGTGACTTCACGGTCTTCTAAAGGCTGCCTCATAACTTCAAGTACTGTTCTTTTGAATTCAGGCATTTCATCAAGAAACAAAACACCATTGTGGGCTAAGGAAATTTCTCCGGGTTGCGGATAACTTCCACCACCTACTAAAGCTACATCGGATATCGTATGATGTGGAGATCTGAAGGGACGCACGGTCATTAATGAAGTTTCCGAGCCCATCTTTCCGGCAACAGAATGTATTTTGGTAGTTTCTAAAGCTTCTTTTAAAGTTAAGGGAGGCAGAATACTCGGAACCCTTTTTGCCAGCATCGTTTTCCCACTTCCCGGAGGACCTATTAAAATAATATTATGCCCACCTGCAGCAGCAACCTCCATGGCTCTCTTTGCAGTTTCCTGTCCTTTTACTTCAGAAAAATCAAATGGAAAGTGATTGATCTTCTCCTGAAATTCTTTTTTAATATCCAATACTACTTTTGGAATGGCTTTTCCTTCATTAAAAAAGTCTATCACTTCTTTAATATTTTCAGCCCCATACACTTCAAGACCTTCTACAATGGCTGCTTCTCTGGTGTTTTGTTTGGGAAGAATTATTCCTTTAAATCCTTCTTCCCTAGCCTGAATCGCAATGGGCAATACTCCTTTTATAGCCTGAAGACTTCCGTCTAATGAAAGCTCTCCCATAATGATATAATCATGGATATTCTCTGCAAGAATTTGATCTGAAGCAGCTAAAATACCTATGGCTATACTTAAATCATAAGCCGAGCCTTCTTTTCGAAGATCAGCCGGAGCCATATTAATGGTAATCTTTTTTCCGGGAATTTTATAGCCTCCATTTTTTAGTGCGGCTGAGATTCGGTAACTGCTTTCTTTAATAGCATTATCCGGGAGCCCTACCAAATGATAACCGACACCTCCCGTATCTATATTTACTTCAATAGTAATAGTCTGAGCTGCAACTCCATGAATTGCACTTCCATAAATTTTGATCAGCATAAGTGTGTTTTATGTAAATATAAATCAATTTTCATTTGGATAAGCTTATGCTAATGAATAATTTATTGTCTTATTGTTATGTTTTCATGGTTTTTCTGAAAACCAGTCAAGCAATATGTCTTTTAATTATCATCTATAAACTCAGTTTCCAGAATTATAAGGTATTCTATAAAAGAAATACAACCGGTACAACTAATATCAAATCAATCTCTTAGTCTGAAAATTTTATAATCCAGTAAAGCTTTGGATAAAAACTGAGCGTTTACATACTAACTTTTTCACTTCTTTTTTAGGAAATTGATACAAACAATAGCCCCAATCATCATCAGAATACCTATAATTTGTATTAAATAGATTTTTTCACCCAGAATAACATGGGCAGAAAAAATAGCAGCAGGCAGTTCTAAGGTTAACAACGTTGAGCTTAGCCCTGCTCCTATTTTTGGCATTCCTACCGTAAAGCAAATCGGAGGTATTATTGTTCCGAAAATGGCTAAAAAAATACCCCATTGTATTAATCCGAAATTAAAATTGATGCTTGTAGAAAGGGCTTTATAGTTCATCGCAAATATGATAAAGGCTGATCCCGTAGTCATTAAAGCACTTTTTTCGAATACCGGCGTGCTTTTTCCAAGCTTACTAGTAAATAATATATACAAGGTATATAACAATGCAGACAATAAGCCTAGTGCTATCCCAACAACAGAAAAGTTGCTCTCTTTTATTTTCAGGAAATTAGCCGCCAAAAGAGAACCTATTACAATAAAAGCAGACGCCAAAATCTCCACAACAGACGGCTTTTTCTTAAAAACCGCCCACTCTGCCAAAACACTCATCCAGGTCATTTGCATTAATAAAACAATGGCTAAAGATGCCGGAATATACTCAATAGAAAGGTAGTAGCTATACGTCGCTACACCCATAGACGTCCCTGCTAACAATAGCTTTATACTTTCCACTGATTGTATTGTCTTTTTTCGAACTGATCTACCTACTACAATACCCCACAAAACCACCGAACCTAAAAATGTTTGTGCAAATGTAATTTCTGAAGCGTTATACCCTTGCCCATAAGCAACTTTTGCAAATGAGGTTAATCCCCCATAGCTTAACGCTCCCAATATTACAATAATTATATACCTAGCCATCATCTTGTTTTTTCCTTGTAAAATTATAAATTCAAAGAATAAAACCACATTATCAAATCAAAATATGTAAAAGTTCCTAATTTTAAACATTAACAACGGATTAACTCCAAAACAAATAAATTTTATTTATATTTATCGGAAAAAGTCCGGTGGAGAAATTAAATAAACAAGAAATAGAACTTTTGCGCTTACTGCAAAAGAACTCAAAATTAGACATTACCTATTTGACACAACGATTAAATATGTCAAAAACATCAGTATATGACAAAATTAAAAAATTTGAAAATGAGGGCTATATTAAAGAATATGTTGCCATTATTGATCAAAAAAAAGTAGGCCTCCATTTTACCGTAATGGTTAATGTATCCCTTAATAGTCAACGTATAGAATATGTCAATGAGTTTTTAGAACGAATATCAGATCTGGATGAGGTAATGGAAGCTTATGTAACAAGTGGCCTGTTTGATATCATTTTTAAAGTAGTGGTTAGAGATCCTGAAGCTTTTAATGATTTTGTCATGAATAAAATTTCAACAATTCCTCACATCAGTAAAATCCAGAGTTCTTTTGTAATGAGGTACATCAAACAAACGTCAGCCCTACCCTTTTAAAATTCATAAAAAAATAATGTCTAAATCATCTATTCCTTTTAAAATAAAATCGGCACAGAATAAAATTCTGCACCGATCTCCACAATTATTGAAAAAACTAACTGAGTTTATCAGGGGGCACTCAATTTCTACTTTTTAATGAATTTATTATGATAGATTTTGCCATCATTACTTTTAGAAATAATGATATAATTTCCAGGTGTCAGGCTACTTATATCAATAGGCTGGTTATAGGTATGGTTATTTTTTTGGAAAACAACTCTTCCCGAAGCATCTGTAACAGAAACCTCTTTATACACCTTATCTGATTCTCTTCCAATAAATATCATTTGTGCAGCCGGGTTAGGATATACCTTAAGATTATTTCCTTTTTTCGGACCAGTTTCTCCCGTTCCCAGATTGCAAAAACTCCAGTTTCCAAAATTTAGTTTTACAAATGAACCGAGTCCTAGAAATTTACATTCATCAGGACAGTATGCTGTACAGGCATAGAATCCATATTCTCCGGATTGCATTGCCAAATAAGTATCTCCCGATGCTCCCTGAACAATACAAGGGTCTCCCGAAACCGGAGGTATATTACTCGGTGTACATTTATACCATGTATGAACTCCATATAAGTCGGGGAATACATCATCAAATTGTACTGTAGCTCCATTACAAACATTATATTCCCCAGGACCTATATTCTCATAAGTTCCTGGTGTAAGGGTTGTCATCATAGCCGGAAGTCCGTAAGCAAATCCATCAGCAAGAATGGGTGAGCTCTGTGCCGTACAATCATTAAGAGTAGCCTCTACTTTAAAGTAATAAAGCATATCACTCCCACCGTCAATTGTCAGATTTTGAGAGGTCGCTCCTGCAATTGCTACCCAGGGATTAGGGTTGGGAGATTGAGAGCTCCACTGCTGTTTATACCACTGGTAGCTTCCATAAGTTTGTGTTGAAAGTACTTCCGTTTCTGTATTACAGAATACAACCTTGTCCGGAAATTGTACACCTAGCCTCGGACTGGTAATGCTTGGAGTAAATGTACACTGCGCATTGATAGTCAATATACCAAGCAGTAATGACAATGTTAAAAAAATTAGTTTTGTTTTCATATTATTATTGTTTTGTTGGTTTTAGTTTTTATTCATTCTCTTTTTATTTAATCAAGTAAAATTCTTATCCCGAATTTTACATTAAAATTGAGTGGTTTCTCTTTATAAATAGTATTCAGGGAGCTTTCATCTTTGAAATGATATCCGATGCCGGGCTCAGCATAAACTCCTATATTTTTAACCACTTTCAATTGCAATCCAAGGGCACTGTTGAGTGAAACCTGTACTGGTTGACTTTCCAACCGTTCTCTTGTTTCATCTTTAACTTCATTATTCACGATGTATTTAGTAGTAAAACTGCTGGCAACTGATTTCTCAACAAGAGCTCCGGCGGTAACATACCCCGTAAATGGCCCTTTCTGTATTACATTATAATTAACTTGTACCGGAATACCTATATAATGCACCGTCTGCTCGCTTTTCACAAAATTAGACTGGCTTCCGGAGTGAAGCTCTGATGATAATTTGGTATAGTTGATCCCCGTTCCGATTCCCCATCTTTTTCCAAGGTTATAATATAATGAGATCCCTAAATTTAGAGGAACTTTATGCCTCACTGTAGCTTCAACATTCTCACTTTGATTGGCCAGCAGAACTGCCATAAACGGATCATTACTATATTCCGAAGCACTCCATACTTCATCAATTGATAGTGGTTTTCCTCCCATTGTCGCGTATCCCGGAAATTGCTGGGATTCTGAAGAGGCTTTGCCGGTAAGCATACTTAACATCCAGGATTTATGGGATTTACTCTTCTTCACTTTTGTCAGGCTAGTTAAGGGTTTAGAATTCAAACTGATATCCTCTTCAGAAAGAAGCTCGTTGATTGCTTCTCTACGGGTAATCGATAAGTTATTATACTGAACAGAAGAAATTTGATTCTGCCCTATGATTCCATATTGTCCGGGTAAAGTGATAAGAGGCTGGGCTTCTTTAAATTTTAGGTAGTTGTTATCCTCAGCAATTGTATTCTTCCATTCATTCTGAGGTAAGCTTTTTTGTAAAGCAATTGTTCCTTTCTTATTCAGGCTATTTAAAATATGACCTGCGCTTTCTTTCCCATTATTAATAATAGATGAGGTCTGTGCATCTGGATTTTCATTTTTGCCCTCTTTTACAGAATAAGATATTTTCGGTTCTTTTTCTTCTTTATGTTCAACGGTTAGCATCTGTTTGCCTATGATAAAAAATAATGCAATGGCAGCAGCAATACCTGCAATACGATATGCCCAAGGTCTCAATTGAGTCTTCTCTTTTCTTACTTCATCCGATCCTTCATCTGCTATTATAGGAAGTCCTGCAATTGTATTTTCATCTTCTTTGCTGAATAAATCATCTTTGATGTGATCCCATAGTTCATCCGGAACATCATCTGTATGATCTTCCATCTTCCTGCGCAGATCGTTTAACCACTGATTACTCATATTGCGCCTTTGTTAACATTTTATATTCTTTAATTTTCTGAACAAGCATTGCTTTAGCCCTGTGAAATTGTGAAGCAGAAGAGTTTTCTGCTATCCCCAGTAATCCTGCTATTTGTTTATGACTTTTATTTTCAAATACATAGAGATTAAAAACGGTTCTATATCCTTCAGGTAACGAACGAATCATTTCCATAATAACCGTTTGAGGTATTTCTTCAATATCCGGTTCTTCCTCATCATCACTTATATCAGCAATATCAAAATCATCTGTCACCAGCTTAAAATCCGAATACTGTCTGATATGTTTTAATGATTCATTGACAACAATCCTGGTAATCCAGGCTTTAAGAGAGCCATTCCCGCGGTACTCAAACGAATCTATGGAACGAAACATGTTGATAAAACTATTTTGTAATACATCATGAACATCATCCTTACCAATAATGTAGCGGGAACATACATAGGAAAGACTTCCGGAATAGGCTCCAAAAAGCTCCTTCCAGGCAGCTTCTTCTTTTAACAGAAGACGTTTTACTAAAATCTGCTCCTTATTTGCCTCCATGGGTGATGCTACACTGACGCCTCGTTTTAATGGCTGTTTAATTTTATGCAAAAATAGGCTGCATTAATGCAAAGCGCAACCTATTTTAACCTAACTCTACTATTACTTAATATTTTATACAGTATGGGAAATCATATTTAATAATTTCATATGGAGTAAGTACCGCTCCGTCAACTGTTATTTTGTCTACCACTAAACCAAACTTCATCCCGTTGTCCTGTCTTACATAAAATCCTTTTTCTTTTGCTGCAAATGTTACTACTGTATTTTTAACAGCCCCATCAACAGGAATCTGAAGAGTCAGCGTTTTGGGTGTAAAGGCCAGCTCTAAAACATTATAATTGGTATTTATCGTTGCAGCATAATTAAGATTGTACTTTACTTTTCCTATTGCAGCTAATGCCGCTTCCGTTTTTACAGGATCCTTAACTACTGATTTTACAATTTCTTTTACCGGAAGGTCCGTGAATTTAATCGTATCTTTTTTTGCTGTAAAAACAACTATTGTTTCAGCTTTATTATTCCCTTGCCTTGTGATCAGCTTCCCTTTATAATTTCCCAGAACATCTTGTAATTTTACCGGTACCACTTCAGGACCGTCATTATTATTACATGATAATAAGCTAAGACTTACAAAACCAATTAATACAGCCATAAAGGCTTTAAGTACTATAATTTTTTTCATTTTTTAAATTTGTTGTATTACACATTATTTTACTTTGAGTACTCATTTATATAAATCCTCTTTTTAGAAAATCTTGCACAATACTTTGATTAAAAATTAAAAATTTACACAAACAACTGATTATCAACATGAAAAATATTACTCTACTATTTCCACATTTCTCAAGATTATAATCTTGATGAACTTTCCGGTTAATTTTTGAACAAAATTTATAAAAACATTCTTTACAAAAACCATGATCCTTAAGTGGGTAAAACTTAAAAGCCTTACATTAGATTACTGAAAAAAAGAATTATGAAAGCAATCATTATTAAAGAATTCGGAAGTGCAGAAAAGCTTGAAATAGTAGAAATGCCCGTTCCCACAATTTCAGATGATCAGGTTTTAATAAAAATAAAAGCAGTAGGAATCAATCCTGTGGATACCAAAATAAGGTCAGGATCACATATTTCATCTAAAACCCTCCAATTACCCGCTATCTTAGGCAAAGATGTGAGTGGAATTGTTGAAAAAGTCGGTAAAAATGTTCAAAGCCTTAAAATTGGAGACCCTGTTTTCGGATTAGCCTCCCAAACGTATGCTGAATATGCTGCCCTTAGTCCCGAATTGCTCGTTAAAAAACCGGAAAACATTAGCTTTGAAGAGGCCGCCACTGTTTCTTTAGCTGGGTTAACTGCCTATCAGGCGATTCATGATCATCTGAAAGTTTCTTCGGGAGATCAAATTTTGATTCAGTCTGCCGCAGGAGGTGTTGGCCACCTTGCTGTGCAATTTGCTAAGATCGCCGGTGCGTTTGTGAGTGGAACTGCTTCCGGTAAAAATATAGATTTTATAAGAGGATTGGGTGTCGACCAGCCCATTGATTATAAGAAAGAGCAATTTGAAGAAATCGTTTCGGATCTCGACGCTGCATTAGATACTATGGGAAGAGAGATATTGTATAGAACAATCGGTTGTGTAAAATCCGGAGGAAGAGTGGTTTGTCTTCCCTCATTTACAAAAGACGACCCAAAAGCCATAGAAATTGCTCAAAAACAGCATGTCGATTTAATGTGGACAATGCTCACCTTCAACAGGGAACAATTAGAAATTATTTCCAAGCTGCTAGAAGAAGGTCAGCTCAAGGTTTATGTAGATAAAGTATATCCTATGGAAAAAGTTATAGAGGCCCATAAAGAAATTGAGACCCATGGTGTCCGCGGGAAGATTGTTATTCAAATGCCTTAATTAGAAGATAGTAACAGATTTTCATTATTTTAATACTTTTGTTAAAACATATTTTGAATGAACTTTGAGCAATTCAATTTACATCTCAACGCTTACAAGGAGCAGAATCAGATTATCGATGCGGCCAACTTCCTGATCCATTCTTTTGATCTCGAACATGAAAACTTCGGCGGATTTGGTTTCAGGGAAGAGCTATCTCCCAATTCAATGCTCTTAACAGCTGAGGGACCGCTCGGCCACCCTCAAAAAGTAATGATTCCAAAAAATTTATTTGATTTTGATCTGAATCTGGTCCTTAATATGATAGCACATGAAATGCTTCATGTCCGACAAAAGGCTCCGGGTAATGTGATTGAAGATAGAAATGAAAGGGAGTTTCAGGCATATTATGAAATGCTTTTTCATAAAGTTTTCCCCCAAATTCCTGATGTTTCAGATTTTCATCGCAAGTTCTTTGGAAATCAGGCATTGGAATACTACAAAAGAATGGGCAAAGACTCACCCTTACAAAAAAAATATGCAGAACAGAAAATAGAAGTAGAACAACTAATTCAAAAATTATCATGACCATAAAGCCAGAAATATCCTGGGGAGACTTTGAAAAGATAGACATCAGGTGTGGAACCATTATTTCCGTCAATGATTTTGAAAAAGCAAGAAATCCATCTTACCAATTGGAGATCGATTTTGGTGATTTAGGAATCAAGAAATCCTCTGCACAGATCACCGCATTATATAAGAAAGAAGAATTAATAGGGAAACAAATTTTAGCAGTTGTCAATTTTCCTAAAAAGCAGATTGCTAATTTTTTTAGCGAGTGTTTAGTGTTAGGATTATATGGTGAAGACAAAAGTGACGTAACCCTGCTCACCCCATCCTTACCAACAAAAAATGGGATGCAGGTTGGATAAATTTTAGATACACATGATACAACACATTCCTTTAGAAAAGGTTTTATTCCTTGATATTGAAACAGTTCCCAACACAGGATCGTGGGACGACCTCTCTGAAACCGACCAGAAGCTTTGGGACAAAAAAACAAGATTCCAACGAAAAGATGAGGTTTCCGCCGAAGCTTTTTATCCGGAAAGAGCCGGAATTATGGCTGAATTCGGAAAGATCGTTTGTATCACAATCGGCATGCTGGAAAAGAATGATACTTTGAAAATAAAAAGCTTTGCAGATCATGATGAAAAGAAATTGCTTCAGGAATTCGGGGAGATCTTCAACAGTCCGAGACTGCGGGATGTAATTTTATGCGCCCACAATGGAAAGGAATTTGACTTTCCCTGGATAGCAAGACGCTTTTTAATTAATGGAATGCAGCCTCCCACTCCTTTTCAGATGTTTGGAAAAAAGCCTTGGGAAATTCCGCATATTGACACCATGGAACTTTGGAAGTTCGGAGACTACAAAAGCTTTATTTCCCTTGAATTATTAGCTCATGTCTTTGGAATTCCCACTCCAAAAGATGATATCGACGGATCAATGGTTTCATCAATCTACTACATAGAAAAAGACTTGCAAAGAATAGTCGACTATTGTGAAAAAGATGTCTTAACTTTGGCAAATGTTTTCAGACGAATGCGTCAGGAAGATTTATTGAAAAGAAATATCAATCCAGATTAAAAATGAAATTTACAGACGATCAAATTGCTGATATAGGAGAAGAAATTATAAGAGTGCTGAAATCCGTTTATGACCCTGAAATTCCGGTGGACATTTATGAATTAGGACTTGTATATGATGTACAAATTTCTGAAGATGGTGACGTGAAAATCATTATGACCCTTACCACACCAAACTGTCCTGTAGCAGAAACCCTTCCACAGGAAGTAAAAGATAAAGTTCAGGCAGTAGAAGAAGTAAAAAGCGTTGATTTAGAACTTACTTTTGAACCGAGCTGGAATAAGGATATGATGAGTGAAGAAGCAAAGTTTGAGCTTGGAATGCTTTAAATAGTATTATACCATATAAAAAGCGCAGAAAGATTTCTGCGCTTTTTTATTTTAAATATCTTTTGCTATTTCTTTTCCCTCTCTTCTACTCCACTCACTCCAGGAACCTACATAGAGGTTAGGAATATGAAAACCAGCATAATCCAAAGCCAGAATGGTATGACATGCTGTCACTCCGGATCCGCAATGGATAATCAGGTTTTGAGATTTATCTTGTAAGAGCTTTGAATATTTTTCTTTTAGAATATCTGGTGTAAGAAAGTTTCCCTTTTCATCCAGATTTTCAGAGAAAGGAATATTGATTGCCCCCGGAATGTGTCCCGCTACCAGATCAATTGGCTCAGACTCACCTTTGTATCGATAAGCATCTCTTACATCGATCACTGTAGAAGAATTGTTTACCAGTTCATTTTCAACTGATTCCAGACTTGACACAGGCAGAAGCCATTCATTTCCTGTCATCAACTCAACCTTCTCAAAGTTTTCTTCTCCCGAAGAAAATTCTAGTTCTTCTTTTTCAGCAGCCTGGATCCCTCCGTTTAATACCTGAACCTTATCAATCCCAAAAGAGCGTAACATCCACCAGGCTCTTGCAGCAGCATTCGCCCCATTTTTATCATCATAAATAATAATGTGTGAATCCTCAGAAACTCCCAAATCCGATAAAGTTTTCGCAAACCTTCCGGTATCCGGAAGTGGATGCCTTCCACCAAAAGCAGCATCTTCTCCTATTATTTCCGCCAGATCTTTATCCAGATCAATAAATCTGGCTCCTTTGATATGCTTTTCGAGATAATTAGCGTTCACATCCTTTCCGACTCTGGCATCAAGAATAACGATATTGGGTAGATCGAGGCTTGCTTTTAGCTCAGAAGCCGTTATAATAGGTGAGATTCTGCTCATATTTCAAGTTTTAAAAATGAAAAATATCCTTGGCTTTGTTGAATGAACTTTCAAAGTTCAAAAGATTCAGCTTATGCTCTATCTTTTCTACACTCATAAAATTAATGACTTGCTCTGTCGGCATATTACCCACTAAATCGTCTTTAGCCATCGGGCACCCTCCAATTCCTTTTATGGCACTATCAAATCTTCGGCAGCCTTTATCATAGGCAGCTTTTAATTTTGAATAAGAATCTTCATAACGGTTATGAAAATGTCCTCCAAAGTTAATTTCAGGATATTTTAATGGAATTTTCTCGAATAAAAGCGCTATTGATTCCGGTGTGGCCACTCCCGTAGTATCAGAAAGTAAGATATTCTTAATCCCTATTTCTGAAAATCTTTGTGCCCAGAAATCTACATCCTCCCACTTCCACATTTCCCCATAAGGATTTCCAAAAGCCATTGAAAAATAAATATTCAGCTCTCTGTTTTCACTTTTTACCAACTCAATCATTTTAATGATTTCGTTAAAAGCTTCTTCCTGGCTTTTATTGGTATTTCTATGCTGAAATGTTTCAGAAATAGAAAAAGGAAATCCCAGAATATCAACGGATTGGTGTTTTAATGCTTTTTCAGCTCCTCTGTAATTTCCAATAATTGCAGAAATTTTAGTATTGGATAACGATTTATCAATATTTTCAGCAACCTCGTCAGAATCAGCCATCTGAGGAATTGCCTTTGGAGAAACAAAACTCAGACTATCCAGCACATCAAAGCTAACTTCCATCAAGGAGTTGATGTAATCTATTTTTTTATCGGTGGGGATAAACTCTCCCCAACCCTGCATTGCATCTCTAGGACATTCAGTTAGAAACATTTTTACTTTTGATTTTCTCAAATATAATAAAACTAAACAAGTTTATGTAAGATTAATACAAAACTAAGATTATTTTGATTCTCAATTATTTATATATTATTTAAAAATTCGATACCATATATTCAATCTCAAATAATGTATTCTGACCATCAAATTTGCTAACTTTGTTAAAATTTACGACATCTAATGAGTACTATAGAATTCAACCAATTATGGAGCGAAAAGTTATTGAATCGCTTTCTTAACTATGTAAAAATATATTCAACAAGTGACGCTGAAAGTGAAGCGACTCCTTCTACGCCTCAACAATGGGATATTGCCAAATATATCGTAGAAGAATTAAAAACCATCGGTCTTGAAAATGTTTCAATTGATGACAACGGTTATATTATGGGCTATGTTCCTTCCAATCTTGAAAATGATAACAAGCCTACCATTGGGTTTATTTCACATTATGATACTTCACCGGATTTTAGTGGAGAGAATGTTAACCCTCAGGTCTGGAAAAACTATGATGGAAATGACTTGCTTTTAAATCAGGCAACCGGATTTACTTTATCCCCTTCAAAATTCGAAAGTCTGAAAAAATATATTGGACAGACCTTAATTACTACTGATGGTAATACTCTTCTGGGAGCAGATGATAAAGCAGGTTGTGCAGAAATTGTAACTGCAGCAGAATACCTGATTGCTCATCCTGAAATAAAGCATGGAAGAATTGCAATCGGATTTACGCCTGATGAAGAAATCGGAAGAGGAGCTCATAAATTTGATGTTGCCAAATTCGGTGCAGAATGGGCTTATACTATGGATGGTGGTGAAGTTGGAGAATTAGAATATGAAAACTTTAATGCAGCCGGAGCAGTTGTAAAAATCCACGGATTAAGTGTGCATCCCGGTTATGCTTTTGGAAAAATGGTAAATGCGGCTCTTTTGGCAGCTGAATTTGCACAGTCATTGCCGGCTAATGAAACTCCTTCCACAACGAAAGGGTTTGACGGGTTTTATCACCTGATGGATATTACCGCAGATATTTCTGAAGCTAAACTTCAATATATCATTCGTGATCACAACGAAGAAAAATTTGAAGCCAGAAAGAAATTTATGGAACAAAAAGTTGCTGAATTTAACCAAAAACATGGAGAAGGTACCGCAGAGGTTGAAATCAAAGAGCAGTATAGAAATATGAAGCAGCAGTTTGAGGGCAAAATGCATATTATCGATCTTGCTGCCGCTGCTATGAAAGAAGCGAATATTGAACCCAAAATAAAAGCGATCCGAGGAGGAACAGACGGTGCCCAGTTATCTTATATGGGACTTCCTTGCCCTAACATTTTTGCAGGAGGAATTAACTTCCACGGACCTTATGAATATGTGGCGTTAGAAAGCATGCAGAAAGCAACAGAAGTAATCATCAATATTGTAAAAAATTAATTAACTCACTAATTATTCAATTAAAAGAGGCTGTCTCAAAAGAGATAGCCTTTTTTATGCAAAAAGGAAAGCTTTCGCTTTCCTAATAGTTGCAAATTGATTAATTTGCATTGTGTTAAGTACGTCAAAAGTAGTCTTTAAAGATTACACCCCCAAAGAAAATCTGCTTTTTCCTCCCAATTTATCGGAGTTGATTGATGAGCGACATCCTGTGAAAATTGTTTCAAACATTATTGATGGCTTGGATATCAAAAGCTTAATTAAAACCTACAAACCTGGCGGAACATCTTGCTACCACCCGAAAATGCTTTTGAAAGTTTTGATTTATGGCTATTTAAGCAATATCTATTCAAGCCGCAAAATGGAGCAGGCCTTGAAAGAAAACATCCATTTTATGTGGCTCTCTGCAATGAGCCGTCCCGATCATAACACCTTAAACAGGTTCCGTAGTGAACGATTGAAAGGTGAGATTAAAGCTATTTTCACACAAATTGTTCTTCTTTTGGAAAAGGAAGGTTTGGTAAGTCTGAAAACCACTTTTGTAGATGGCACCAAGATAGAAGCCAATGCCAATCGCTATACTTTTGTTTGGGGAAGAGCTGTCAAAAAACACAAAGAAAGGATTGCAGAGCAATTAGAAGAGCTTTGGAACTATGCAGAAACAGTTGCCAAAGACGAGCTTGAAAATACAGAAAGTATTGATTTTAAAGAAGTAGATTCTGAAAAAGTAACTCAAACCATCGAAAAGATCAATGAAGTTTTGAAAGATAAAAAAGTAGCTTCAAAAGTTCGTCAGAAACTGAATTATGCTAAGAAAAACTGGGCAGATAATTTAGAGAAATATAAAAAACAGCAAGAATTATTAGAAGATAGAAATTACTATTCCAAAACCGATACAGACGCTACTTTTATGCGAATGAAGGAGGATCATATGCGAAACGGACAACTAAAACCCGCTTACAATCTACAAATTTCTACCCATAGACAATTCATTTTACATTATTCAATTCATCCCAACCCAACAGACACCAAAACATTAGCGACTCATTTACTGGGTTTTGAAGAAAGCTATCATAAAGCTCCCAAAGAGCTTGTTGCTGATGCTGGTTATGGCTCAGAAGAAAATTACAACTTGTTAAAATCTAAGAAAATAAAAGCTTATGTTAAATATAATTACTTCAGAAAAGATCAGAAATCGGGACAAATAACCACTTCACAAAACAATCCTAAATTGGCAAAAATCAGAGAAAAGGTTTTCAAACTTCTTAATACCAGCAAGGGCATCAAACTCAGAAAACAAAGATCCCATGATGTTGAACCTGTTTTTGCAGAGCTCAAACACAACAAAAATTTTAAACGATTCATGCTTCGGGGAAAAAATAAAGTCGAGGTAGAAATCGGCATACTCGCAATTGCCCACAATCTAAAGAAAATGTCAAAAGCAGCCTAAAACAGACTGCTTTTTTGACTTAGATCTTCTTTTTTCCAAGATATTTTTTTTATTCAAAATATCGAAATCTTTTTTCAATGAAATACTAAAAAGAGACTGTCCTTTTGAGACAGCCTCTTTATTTTTACCAAACCACACTTAAACAAGTAAAATGTTACGACAAACATACTTGTTTAATGAATTTAGATCTTACTTTTCCGGAATTACAAAAAAATAAGCCATAATTTAGATGGAACAAAAACCTCCATCTATGAAAAATAATTTTAACTATTTTAAAAGATTTTACCGTTTTGTATTTTTTTCTGTTTTCTCATTCTTTGTTTTCTCTTCTTGTTCTCAAGATGAGCTGACTGAAAACAACACAGTTGAACAGGTAGAGTCTAGTAATTTAAAAACATTAGGAAACCTTACTTTACAAAAAAATGTAATCATTCTTGATGATGAATCTGTTACCGCTATTTCAGCAATAGATAACCAGCAAATCACATTTAGCCAACCCACACATCAGACAAGTGATATCAAAACAGGGAGCATACTTGTAGGAACAAAAGTAGAGGGAGATCGCGTCAGAACAATTCTTTCTAAAGTAACTGCTATTTCCAATTCCAACAATAAGTATTTTGTCCAGACAACCAGTGCTCAGCTTGAAGAATTTATTTATAGTGGAACTTTAAGCGGAGTTTATGATCCGTCCGGTAAACCCCCTATTGACGTGAATGGAAAACTGGTTAATTACATTCCGGTTGAAGGCTTTATTTCTGAGGAATTAAATAATAAAATCCTCCGTATCGAAGCCAAAAACCTGAATGATCAGAAGCTTATTACCTTTAATAGATTGAGCTTTGACAAAACTTTTCCTCTTACTCAGCAAGCAGGCCCCGTAACATTAGCTTCCAGCGTCAATGTAAAAGGAGGAGTAACCCCTAAAATTGATTACAGTATTACATTTTCATGGGGACATCTTACAGATTTCTCTGTAAACCTCATCATGGATGACATTACTCTTCAATCTACCGCTAACATTCAAGGAACCTTAGGATATACCATAAGCCTTACAGATTATCTCAATATTCCTATTGCTCCTGTTGTTTTAGGACCAACCGGACTGATCCTAAGCCCAACCGTATCCGCAGGTCCATTTTTAGGAGTGGGAACAACGGGAAAAGTACAGGTTAGATTTCCGGACATTGGTGGAACTGCAAGTTTTCTCATAGCAAAAAAGCCAGCGCTTCATATTGATCTTTCTAAAAAATCTGATATCAGCCTTACTTCTCTTGAAGGAAACTTAAGTGCAGAAATAGGATTAGAAGCCAAAGGAGCTATCGGTTTACAATTCATAACTGTTCCTATTGCTAATTCGGGGTTAAGGGGAAGAGTCTCTGCCTTATCTACTTTAGGATTGCAGCTTATTCCTGAAAAGAAAGGAATTTTTGATGTAAAAGGAAGAGTTCAGGCAGATATGTTCTACGGATTCGGAATTGCCCCATTACGATACGAAGGAACAATTCCTCTTTTCCAGAAAGAGCTTCCACTATATCACAAAGAATTTGTTTTTTAAAAATTATGGGATTTTTTTATAAAGTAATAAAGCCATCCCATAAAACACATCATATATAAATTTTATATAAAAAAAATTTCAAATAACAATTACATCCCTTGCTGCTACTAACTAAATAGTAGTCAGCAAAGTTTGTAATATAATCCACACACTCAATATATATTCTCTTCAATCGGCAAACAAAATAGTTTGCCTTTTTTTATTATCGTTAAGTCATCAAAATAAAAACAGGCTTCTACGTTCTTTATTTCCGCACATTTGCGCCCTTCTTTATTTTTACAGGTAAGCATAAAAAAATCTTGCTTCATTCTTTTCAAACACCAAATCTGAGTTTCAGGATCTGCATCTGTTTTCTGATCTAAGATCAGGTCAAACAACCATAAACAATTTTCATAAGTTGTTATATCATACACTCCTTCTGTAAACTCGTATCCATCTTTATAGCCATGTAATTCTTCAGGAACTAAATAAACATTATATAAATCATTGGCAGATGTTCTATTGTTGCTATTCATGGTTCTGTCTTTTTACACCTCAAACCTGTTGAGAAATTGAAATTGATGAAAAGGTCCAAAATCTCTTAAATGGAGATAATAACCATTTACAGATTTTATGTCATTTTTCATATTTAAAAAATTTTGTGTTAATTTTGTTTTATTATCTTTGTACAAATATAGTCAAAATTTAGACCTACAAAAATATAAATGGACAAAATATCAACCATAAAGGAAAGAATATTATTTTACCTGGAAGAAAAGAATATCAAAAAGGAGTCTTTTTATAGAGAAACAGGGATATCTGCGTCAAATTTCAAAGGAGTTGGACTCAAGAGCGATTTAGGGATTGATAAGGTTGTTAAAATTTTGGCAGCATATCCGGAATTGGATCAGCACCTGCATTGGCTTATTAAAGGCGAAGGCACATTAGATCTGAATGCTCCTCAAGAAAGAAATGAAATAGCAAAAAAAGACCACCCACAGGGAGATCTTTTGTATGGTCAAGATTTTAATGAAAAAATAGGAGATGTATTAGCCAACATGTATGCCCAGTACAATACTCAGGATAAAAGTTTACTGTTTATGCAGAACCAAATATCCAAAATGGAAAAGAAACTGGAACTAACTATTTTAAAACAAAGCAAATACTTAGAAAAAATTCTTGCTTTAGTACAAGACAAAGAAGCAGAATCAAAGTAGATTTAATTTTTATTGATTATAATTTTTTCTGATCCGGACATCAATGTTTTGGTAGGCGAATTCAGGATGAGATACCCCAACTCACTCGTGAAAATTTCTAAATCCTGCACTGTTCCGATAAATCCGTTATTAATTTCCTTTTTTACCAAATGCATTTTCTGTAGATATTGCTCTTCGGACAAGATTTCTTCAATATAATCTTCCCATAGTTTATCACTAAGAGCAACAAGAATCTTTAATCTTTCTCTGTGGTTACTCATTTTTTGTGATATCATTACGTTTAAACAATATAGAAGAAAATCTCTCTAAAGTGCTATTATTGAACTGGTCAATTACACTTATTTCCCTGTAGTAATTATCTAATCTGTACACCAGATAAATGATTAAAGCGATAATTACGACAATGGCAATGTCTGCATATCCTGATATTATATTTTTATTAAAAAATATAAATTTAATATAGGTGACTAAATGAAAATATCCGGAAACCAAAACAACATAGAATGTATATCGGTGTGCTTTAAACAATCCCCCCAATGCAAGAAGGATAATGCATGATGGAATTGATAAAAAGTAAATCGCCGAATCTAAATCCAGTCGTCGCTCTCCGGCATTATTTGCCAACTGAACATTAACGTCCATAAAATAACCGACGATATTATTCAGAAATGGTAAAATTGCAGAAATCAGCACAAAGGCTGACATAATAATTTGAATAATTAACTTACCTCGGCCTATCCGGTTTCGTTGGGTCGATAGTTTCGTTTGTTGCAGGTGTGTCATCTCTTGATTCTGGTGTTTTCAGAGTATCACTCGTCGCTTTTGTACCTGACTTTCTCATCTCTGTTTTAAGATTCTGAGATTGCTGACCAGCAGATTCTTCATCATTTCTTTCAGTACATGCTACTAAAAGAGCTGTTAAAGCGATTCCTGATAAAATTAATTTTAGTTTCATAACAGTATATATTTTTTAATAACTTAAAGATAAGGCATAAAACTTAAATTTAGCTTAAAAAATACTCTTGTTTTTTATTCTTTCATTTTTATTCAATATAATTAAAATCATTAACTTTTTTTAAAAAAACTTATATCACTGCGTAATGAATTCAAAAGTAATGAATATATTTTTATATACAAACATTTTTAAGGCACTTATTCGTTAAAATCATTTTAAAGCTTATCAATTACCTAATCACAATCAAATAAAATTAATTAATATTTTTCACATTAATTGAAATAAATGATGATAATATACATATTTTACTTCTAAATACCAATTCTTCTTTGGCAGCGACCAACCCATATCTAAATCGCAGTATTATTAAAAACCAGACTCTATTGTTACTCGTTTTATTCCTTTCATCCTCATATCTCCACCATTCATCAAATAAAATTTTATTCCGTTCTCCATAATCGTTGTTTTGCTTCAGATTTAATAATATTTATTTTATGAAACAACGTTTTTTAACAGTAAGCTCATTCTTACTTTGCATAACCTGCTCCGTAGAAGCAACTGCACAACAATCTCCAACTCTTCATATTGGAGTAAAAGCAGGAATAAACTCAACCAAGGTATCCTCTGAGTCTAGTAACCTCGAAGGAAAGTACGGATTCGGATACCAGGCCGGTATTATGACGAGAATGGATTTTAGCAAACTGTATGTACAGGGAGAAATTTTATTCAACAAAAGAAAAGCATCATATGATTTGAAGGACGAAAGCTCAGCAAAAATGAAATGGAATTCCATCGACCTCCCTGTTGTAGTAGGCTATAAAATCATTAATAATAAAGATTTTAATGTCAGAGCATTTGCAGGAGGTGTATATAGCTATGCCTTCAATGAAAATACATCAGCCGTCAAATCTTTTCAGGATAGCTTTAAAAAGTTCGATAAATTCAATGTAGGAATTACCGGCGGTATTGGAATAGATTATAAAAACTTCACTATGGATTTTCGATATGAAACAGGATTGACAAGCATCAGTAAAGAATTTAAATCGAAACCCCATAGCTTCTCTCTGGGAATCGGATATTTCTTGTTCTAAAAACTTAAATTATCTTTACACATTAGAAACTGCAGTCCTGCGGTTTCTAATTTTCCATAATCCATCTTTCACCCATATGAACAATCTTTTAGTTTTAAAGAAACACGTGTTAATCACAATCTTCTGGCTTGTTTTTGGAGTTGCCATCTGGATACAAATCCAGGCTGATGCCGGAATGTACAACGCTTTCATTCAAACCGCTATCATTCTTACAAGCTCTTATGTTTTTGCTCAATTCCTAACCAACGACAGACTACCTAAAGCACTGATATCTAAGAACATGAACAAATTCCTCATCGAGGCATTGATTGTGGTTCTTATTCTAAGCCTTATATTCTCTCTGGTTTTCACTTATATTAACATCGATCTCATCACCCCCATCCCTCCAGGCTTCTCATCACATCTTGCCGTATTATGGAAAGGCTTTTACCTTTCAATTCCTGCATCATTATTAATCAACGGAACTGCTTGTGGAATAAGATTTTATCTCGAACACGGAAAAATAGAAAGAGATCACATTCTGTTAAAACAAGCCCATTTGGAAAATCAGCTTAAGCTTTTACAGGATCAGATTAATCCTCATCTGGTTTTTAACATCCTTAACCACATTCATATTCTGATGAAATCCAACACAGAACTCGCTTCTTTTCTATTACTAAAGTTCTCTGATATATTACGATATCAACTTTATCATTGCAACAAGAACGAAGTTTTATTACATAAAGACATTGAGTATCTTCAAAATTTAGTAGAAGTCGAAAAACTAAGATGGGGAAATGAACTGAATGTAAAAAGTACATGGGAAATCAGCAACAAAAAAAATTATATCGCCCCTCTTCTTCTAGTTCCTTTTATTGAAAATGCATTTAAATACGTATGTCGCCTGCCGGGACACCAAGGCTATATTATAATCTCATGCAGAGAAGAAGGCCATGTTCTCAATTTTTATGTTGAAAATTCTTTTTCCAACCTAACCTCTTACAAAAAGAAGGACGGAGACCACGGAATTGGATTGCAAAATGTAAAAAAAAGACTAGATCTTCAATATCCCGGTTTACACTCCTTAGATATAGAATCTGCTGAAAACATCTACAAAGTGACATTAACCTTAAAACTATCTCCGGAATACCATGAACAATAACCCTCCAAAAATGAAATGCTTAACCATAGATGATGAGCCACTGGCAAGATTCCACCTCAAAGAAATGGCGGAGCAGATCGATTTTTTAGAAGTAACCGACACTTGCGCAACAGCTCTTGAAGCAAATTCTAAAATTCAGGACTATCAAGTAGACCTGATTTTTTTGGATATTAACATGCCCTACCTGACAGGCCTCGAGTTTTTGGAACAATTAGAAAACCCTCCGCTATGCATTCTCACAACCGCTTATTCCGAATACGCCCTGGAAGGCTATAGATTACAGGTTGTTGATTACCTGCTTAAACCTATTGCCTTTAAAGCAAATTTATCAGAGAACTGATATCCGCCTTCCATCCCTTCAGGGAAATTGATATTAAATTTAATCTTACTCCCTGTTTTCCAATCAAAATAAATCCAGGGCATAATCATAGGTACCCCAAAAGCCGTCGTTAATACCGGTCCAAAACCAAGTGCCAGATGAGGATTGAATTTTTTTATAAATAAAACCCCACCCTGCCCCAATACGTCATCAAAATCTACATTCTCAAGATCCGTATACACTCCAGCCGAAGCAGTAATCATCATACTCCATTTTCCTCCTAATGGCCGCAAATGCTGTAATCCCACCTGAGCATTCAACATCTGATCAGGAAATAGCTTACTTTCATAGTTTTGATGAGACATTCTCGCATAAGCCCCATTGACCAATAACGACCAAGTTTTTACCTTTCCGGCCGTATCTTTTTTCACGGATAACGGAATATTGAAACTTATATCCATTCTTTTAAAATTACTTTTAGAATCTGTTTTCATACTATCCTCCGGGCGGATATAGTTGGAAAAGGGAATATATTCCGTTTTTAATTCTCCGGATATTCCGGACTGAGCATTAACCCAGCAACCAAAATGCGCCAGGCAATAAAAGACAGTCATAGGACATTTCTTCATAGTGTAAATTTTTCACAAAGAGAATCCTTTCATTATGACGTACAAAAATTACTTGATCAAAAGCCATAATCTGATGACCAATTGATCTGATATTAGGATAAACAAACCTATTTCAGGTTCCATTTCCTATTCCTTAAAAACATCATCTTTTATATTTGAAACTTATCAAAAAAAGCATTTCATCCAATATATTTCAATTATTATTTCCTACATATAAAACTAAATACAATATTTTATTCAATAATTAATATTAAAAGACTGATATTTTACATACATTTACTTATAATTTAATATTTTAAGAAAAATTAACCCCACACCCTAGTACAAAAGTCTACAAAACTTCATTTGCATCAAAAAAATCACTTTTCTTTTACAATAACTTCGGTTATTTATTTTGAGTAGAGTTGGAATCTTTTATGCAAAAAACTACTAAACGAGAGGCGAACATATTCATCAATATACTAATTAATAAAAAATTCAAAATGAGTAAAAACAAACTTTTACAGTGGATAACAACATTTTGTTTATCTGCACTTAGTTACGCGCAGGTTGGAATAAATACCACCACCCCTCAAGGAATCATGCATTTACAAAACACCCCAAACAAACAAATGGGACTGGTAATGCCTAGAGTAGATTCAGTAGATATCGTAGTAAACAACAACAATTTAACTCCGGTAGAAGCCACCGTGGTCTACGACAACAAAGAACGCTGCCTTAGACTAAAAAACTACAGGTGACACCAACGAATGGTCTAGTTGTTTCATGGATGAAACACAAACAACTAACTTGATTGAAACTGTAGTAACTTATCAAGGAAATACCCCTGCAAGAGCAAAAAAACTCGCTGCTGCCGGTCTTTACGCCGCCACTTACCTGGACGCTTACAGAAACAATTACGTTTATGGAATGGGACTTCAGTCTTCCAACCAATTAGGTAGCTTAACTACTTCTTCAAATTATCCCACTCTTATTCTAGGCCGCTCTTGTAAAGATATCACTATGGGGCGATACAATGGAATGGCTGTTACGACCAATGGAGAACTATGGGTATGGGGACAAAATACCTATGGAAAAAATGGGACCGGGAATACCAATCAAGTAGCTGCCCCACGCCAGGTAGGATTACCCGGCGGAGTTAAAGTTCAGAAAGTGAAAACCGGACAATACAATTCTCTTGCCCTTGGAGAAGATAACCAACTTTACGTAACAGGGTATAGTGGCTACGGGATCCTGGGCAATGGCACAACATCTGGCGATGCCAACCAGTTTTTGAAAATCGATTTTTTTAATGGGATGCAAATTGTAGATATGGACGTATTTGTCTATGGAGCTATAGCGGTAACAAATGATGGCAATGTCTATGTTTGGGGACTTAATGGTGGCGGAAACAGAAGAGTCGGACTTCCCGCTTCTTTTGGAACAGTCTCAACACCAACCCTTCTTAATCCTTACTTCACTTTAAATTCCGGAGAAAAAGTCATCAAAGTACTGACAGATGATTATTCAAATTATGGAGGGGGATTCATTACAGACCAGGGGAGATTCTTTGGCTTTGGTTACCTCGCCTATTTTGGAGGTGGCGCCGTATACTCCGCCCCAACCAACTTAACTCCCGGCACCCTTCAAGCTTCCGAAGGCTTTACAGAGTTCACTATGAATAATGGTGTTGCCTTAATCACGAATCAAAATAGGTTATATGCCGCAGGACTAAATACCAACGGCCGTTTTGGAACAGGAAATGCCACCAATTTAAATACCGTTACCAATATCACTCCCGCCAATCTTACAGGAGTTAACTATGGCGGAATCAGTTTAAGGTTTAATAATATGTACGTCACAACAACCGTTACCAACCGGTATGTTTTATATGGAGCGGGACAAGGTGTTTACAGACAATTAGGAAGACTCAATGAGGCAGGATCACAAACTCTGGTTGTCGTATTTGAAGACCAGTAGCAGAGAATTAACATTACACACTAACTTTCAATCCCCTTACACAACAAAAGCTACTGCAAAAACCAGTAGCTTTTATTATATCTAAAGCTATATCAAAACTAAATACACCCCCATTTCTCTTTTAACATCATGTAAAAATCTATCCTAGAATTTATCAAAATTTTTCCTTTCAGCCGAAAGACACCTTCAACACACCGTTTCTTCCAAGTAACCCTCTGCGAAGGGAATTATTTTTCAAAAATACAACAAAATAAATATGATATAAATCATAAAATCAATAAAAAATACATGTTTTATCAATAAAAAGACTCCAAGTAATATGATTTTTTTTCTAAAAAATAGACAATTACGTTATCAAAATAGCAAATTATAGATAAAATTGTATTTTTTTACACCAATGAATATTAAATATATTTTATACTTTCGCGCTCTATAATTTATATATATAAAATTAGGAAAAAGATTTATTGATTCCCTCAATTTGCCTAAAATTGCTTGTTTTTTTTTAATACGCTCTATTATTAAAATATACAACAAGGCGGTTTATTTTAGTGTAAATTCCAGTGATATTGACCACCTAATTCCTGATTAAATTGACCACTAAGAATGAAGTCAAAAAAGGTGTCTAAAAGATGGTTTAAAAATATAAAATAAATCTTTACTCTGAGCTGATTTTCTGATCAGCTTTTTTTCTTCTCATCGATTCTCCTTTAAGGTCTATTCTCAGGGAGTTGTGAACCATTCTGTCAAGTATTGCATCGGCTATTGTTTGTTCCGCAATGACTTCATGCCAGGCACTTACAGGCAGTTGCGAAGCAATAATAGTGGAACGTTTTCCGTGTCTGTCTTCTATAATCTCCATAAAATCCTGACGTTTAAGATTATCCAGGGATTGTAATCCAAAATCATCAAGGATAATAAGATCCTGCTTTTCTATTCGGTCTATCTCTTTAAGGTAAGATCCGTCTGCCTTAGCCATCTTAAGCTTTGAGAAGAGTTTGTTGATGCTGAAGTACATGACTTTATATCCCATTGTACAGGCTTTGTATCCAATGGTAGTTGCGATAAAACTTTTTCCAACTCCTGTACTGCCGGTAATAAGAATATTCTGTTTCTGTGATATAAAATCGCAGGAAGATAATCTTCCAATAGTATTCTTATCAATATTTCTGGAAGAAGAGGCCGTAATCTCTTCCATAAATGTCCTGTATCTGAACTTAGCTGTGGTAATCAATCTTTCTACCTTTCTGCTTTCCCTGTCGTCATACTCGGATTCAATCAAGTAGGCTATAAGTTCATCATTGGTATAGGAGATACTTCCTGTTTCCATTGTTGTGGAAAACGCCCTGTGCATCCCGTGGAGCTTTAAATGTTTCATTTTTTCTAATGTTGCCTGATTCATAGGTTTTGTATTAATGATTTAATTGTTAATGATTGTAGATGTTACTGATAGTATTTTCCGCCCCTTATGTTTTTGTGTTTAGGCAGTTTCTTTTCTTCAAAAAATGCATCGTCATCGGTTAGATTATCCAGCCCTCTTTCCAGAATACTTTTAATCATGGCAAGGCTGTATTTTTCATATCCCAACGCTCTTTTACAGGCATTGTCAAGTCTTATGTTGCCGATCTTTTTTGATAATGAAAGGATTCCCAGGCAGGTTTTATAGGACTGCTCAGGATGCTGTTTCTTTTCCAGGATTTTGATGATGTACTGCTCACAATATTCCCCGACAGACCTTCCCCAAGAGATAAACCGGGAGGGATTCCATTCAGTCATAAACTGATAAGATGAAGGCATATGTTCTTTTACAGTCGTATACTGATATTTAGCCAGGATTCTGTTATGGAATGCTATTCTGCGCTGGTCATAGTAAATCTCGACTGTATTTTTACTAAAAATAATGTTTACTTTTTTACCAATATAGCTGAACGGAACACTGTAATAATGCTGGTCTTTACTTAAATATACATGGCTGGTCTTATGAACGGTAGCACGTGCAGAATGCTTGAGCTGGTACATCATAGCTGGTAGTGGGGATAATGCATGTCTTTCAACCTCACGGAAAACATCAGCCCTGGAATACTTCTTTCTTTTCATGGGAGCTTCATTATATCCTTCCAGCAGGTTTTCTATAGCTTTGTTCAATGCTTCCAGGCTAAAGAAGTGATCTTTACGCAATGGAGCAAAAATGCGGGTATACACAATGCGTACCGCATTTTCAACCAAAGCCTTATCCTTGGGATGATAGGTACGCGTAGGAAGTATTGTAGTGCTATAGTGGGAAGCAAAATCCAGAAGAGAATCAGTGATGACAGGTTCGTACTTATGGCTCTTTTTTACGGCTGTACGCAGGTTATCGGTAACAATAGCTGCGGGAACTCCTCCATAATAATGCAGGGTTTTGGTAAGACTTCCAAGAAAATCTTCTTTCCCCTGGGTTCTTGTAGCTTCTACGAAGGTCATGCCACTGGCTCCAAGTATGGATACGAAGACCTCAACTTCCTGTTGTTCTCCTGTTTCTTTATTAATAATGTGAAGTTTTTTTCCTGTATAATCCACAAAAAGTTTATCCCCAGCCTTATGTTCAATATGCATGGAAGGGTTCACCTTTTTACACCATTCCCGGTAATGATGGCAAAAGCGGGAATATTGGTAGCCTGAAGGGTATTTATCTATGTATTCTTCCCATAGCAGATAACGGGTGACCCCAACACGTTTTAGTTCTTTGGATATGTAAGGAAACAACGATTCAAGTTGTTTTTTAATATTGGCCTTATCCCTTATATCGGTTGGCGGAGTCTCGAATAAATCATCTAAATCTTCATCACTCAGCTCTATCAGCTCGTCATATGTAAGCTGGTGTTCATGGAACAGGCTGATATACTTTTTAGCAGTATTGCGTGAGATACCCAGTTGTTTGCTTATCCGCAATTTACTTACCCCCTGGGTGTATAATCGTAATAATTGTTTAATGTTCAACATGTCTATTCTTTTGTTAGCCATTTGGTATTTTTTGGCTAAGTTATTCAAGACACGTTTTCTGACTTTTTTTTGGTGGTCAATTTGCTCAGGAATACCATGGTCAATTTGCTCAGGAATCAACTGATCATTTTCACAGGATTGAGATGGTCAATTTTGAAGGATTCTACAATTTTAGTGTAAAAACTGTATTTTACAGCGATAATCCAATATGAAAAATATCCTTTTCTTGTAATTTAAAATAATAATAAAAAGATGAAATCAAGCCATCTAAATAATATTATATAATTAGTTAAAAACACAAGCGATGATTAAATTTAAAAGCAAACTTTTACAGTGGGCAACAACATTTTGTTTATCCACTCTAGCATACGCACAAGTAGGAGTAAACATTACTAAACCAGAGGGCGTTTTACACTTACAAAACATTCCAAGCAAACAAATGGGACTCGTAATGCCCAGAGTAGACTCTTCCGACGTAGCAGTTAATAATAGTAATACAACCCCAGTAGAAGCAACCGTTATCTATGACAATAAAGATCGTTGTTTAAAACTCAAAACTACAGGTGATACTAAAGAATGAACCTCTTGTATTATGACTGAAAATGAGGTAGCCATCATGATAGAAAATGAAACAAAATATGATGGGAATGTTCCTTCCAGAGCAACTAAGGTAGCTGCAGTTGATTATTATGCTGCTACCTACATAGATCCTTATAGAGATAACTATGTATACGGGATGGGAGCTGGCACCTATAACCAATTAGGAGCCTTAGGAGCTTCCACCTATTATCCATCTCTTGTTTTAGGGCGTTCTTGTAAAGATATTACAATGGGATACTACAATGGAATGGCTATTACCAATAATGGGGAACTATGGGTATGGGGACTCAATACCAACGGAAAAAACGGAACAGGGAATACTACTACAGTAGCTTCTCCACGACAAGTAGGCCTGCCCGGCGGAATTAAAGTCAAAAAAGTACAAACTGGACGCAACAACACCCTTGCCCTCGGAGAAGACAATCAACTTTATGTAACAGGATCTAACACTTATGGAATTTTAGGAAATGGGAAAAGATCAGGCCAGGCTCTTACATTTACAAAAATTGATTTCTTCAATGGAATGGAAATCGTGGATATGGATGTAAATATTTATGGCGCGATTGCTGTAGCGAGCAACGGAAATGTATATGTATGGGGATATAATTACACTACATACAGAGTACTTGGACTTCCTACCAACACTGGCTACGTTTTAACTCCTGTTCTTCTCAACCCTCATTTTACTTTAGCTTCCGGAGAAAAAGTAGTAAAAGTATCTATGGATGACCTCTCAACACTCGGAGGCGGCTTCATCACTGATCAGGGAAGATTCTTTGCTTTTAGCAACATTAGTAATTATGGAGGCGGCAGCGGATATCAGGCGCCAACAAACTTAACTCCTAGTACCCTTCAAACAGGCGAGCGTTTTACAAAGTTTTCTATGAATAATGGCGTTGGCTTAATCACCAATCAAAATAGAATATATGGAGCAGGGCTCAATTATGGTAGTCGTTTTGGAACTGGAAATGCTAATACCCTAAGCACTCTTACTAATATAACTCCTGCTAATCTTGCTGACCTTCAGTATAGTGGAATTAGCTTAGGATACAACAATATGTACCTTACCCTCTCTAACAAACGATTTGTTCTTTATGGAGCAGGATCTTCTAAACAATTAGGGAAACTCAATGAAGGTGGAAAAACTACTCTAAGTGTTGTATTTGAAAAATAACACTTAGGCTTTACACAGCATTATTGCTGATATTAAGCATATCAATAAAACAAAAAGCTACTGAAAAAATCAGTAGCTTTTATTATATAATATTACAAGTAATACAACTATTCACCTTGCTGGCTTCCTAAAAAAGCATCCCACCCTTGTGCTGTTAAAGCAACAAGCTGATTGGATCCTCTAGCCACCATAAAATTACCTTCTTCTTTTTCTACAGCATGCCCTATAATGGTAAAATCAGGATGATTCTTAATCTTATCAAAGTCATTCGGCGAAATTGTAAACAATAATTCATAATCTTCACCTCCGCTTAATGCCGTCATTACAGGATTCAGATTCATTTCGTCAGCAGTAGAAATGGTAAGGCTGTCCATTGGAACTTTCTCTTCATACAATCTGAAACCAACTTTTGATTGATCTGACAGGTGTAAAATTTCAGAGGCTAATCCATCAGATATATCAATCATAGAAGTCGGTTTGATATCCAGCTCTTTTAAGATGGTTTTGATATCGGTTCTAGCTTCCGGTTTTAATTGTCTTTCCAGAATATAATCAAACCCCTCCATCTCAGGCTGCATATTTGGATCTGCCAAGAAAACAGCATGTTCTCTTTCTAAAATCTGAAGTCCCATGTATGCACCTCCCAAATCACCACTTACAACCAGAAGATCATTCGGCTTTGCACCGCTTCTCTTTACCAGGTTTTCCTCCTCTTCAATTCCTACAGCCGTAATACTCATTACCAATCCTGCATTTGAACTGGTCGTATCACCACCGATCAGATCCACTTTATAACGTGCACAAGCTGCCTGGATTCCTGAATAAAGCTCTTCTAAAGCCTCTACCGGGAAACGGTTTGAAACAGCAAGAGAAACCAAGATTTGTGTTGGTGTAGCATTCATCGCAGCAATATCACTAAGATTTACAACAACAGCCTTATACCCTAAGTGTTTTAAGGGAACATACCCTAAATTAAAGTGAACTCCCTCAGCTAAAACATCCGTGGTAAGGACTACTTTTTTATTTCCGGGGTTAATCACTGCTGCATCATCTCCTACTCCAAGCTCCGAAGATTCGTTGGATAAAGGAAAGTGTTCTGTTAAATGTTTAATCAGGCCAAATTCTCCTAATTTAGAGATGGGCGTTAATTCCTGAGATTTATCTTCAAACATATCTTTTCTTTTTTTGTAAAATGTACAAAGTAAAATGTATTAATGATTTTCCATATAAAGAATAAGCTCTCTATTCTGGATTTGATTGGCATAATTTAAACATTAAACTCTAAACCTCCTTTTTTTCGTTAATCTACTTAGTAAATTCTGACGGATCAATATTCTGCGGATGGAAAGGAAACTTTTTAAAGTCCTCTCTTGTTAAAATTTCTGTTTCAGCTGTTTTATACTTATTCATAGCTTCTATAACATCATCCGGTGGAGTTGTCATTTTTCTCAGCATCATATCGATCCACACTCCCGTTGCTTCCGAAGTTGCACAATGCATTCCGTCCGGAGTATAGAATTTATGCAGAAAACGGTAAATAGAAGAGTCTTCTGAACATCCGTCTATTTCTACACTTACGATCACGGTCTGGTCAGCATAGATTTCCTTGAAGAAAGAATATCTTTCATGTAGCATTACGGGACCTATTCCCCATCTGCTTAATTGGGTAATTCCCATTTTCTCTTTAGTCATAAAAGCCATTCTGGCTTGCGCACAATACTGTACATAAGATGAATTAGCTAAGTGCTTGTTGGCATCAAGATCGCTCCAACGCACTTCGAATGTATGGTAGAATATCATTTGAAAATCGTATTTGAAATAATAAAAATTATAATGTTCAAAAATACTCAAATAAGATGGTTTATAAAAATTGTACTTTTGAAAAAATAATCTTCAGCATAAGATTACGGGTACATGAAAGAAATTATTATTATTGGAGGCGGTGCAGCAGGGTTTTTCTGCGCATCAAACCTCGACGAAAGCAAATATAAAGTTACAATACTTGAGCAGAACTCAGATGTTCTTCAGAAAGTCAAAATTTCCGGAGGCGGACGCTGCAATGTAAGTCACGCCTGTTTTGATCCAAAAGAATTGGTCCGGTTTTATCCGCGTGGAAATAAAGAATTATTAAGTGTTTTTACAAAATTCCAGCCTGGAGACACTATGGAATGGTTCGATCAACGAAATATTTCGTTGAAAATAGAAAATGACAACAGAATTTTTCCTGAAAGCAATTCTTCACAGACCATTATCAATACTTTTCTGAGTGAGGTTCAAAAGAAAAACATTGAAGTAAAAACAAAATGTTCTGTCAAAGAAATTCAAAAACAGGATGAAAAATACCTGGTGATTACCAACTCAGGAGACTTTTCAGCAGATTATATTATTTACACAACCGGAAGCTCTCCTAAATCATTAAAAATTGTAGAAAATCTGGGACATAAAATAGTAGAATTAGTTCCTTCTCTTTTTACGTTCAATATTAAAAATGATTTATTGAAAGACCTGGCAGGAACAAGTTTCGAAAATGCAGAAATTTCTATTCCGCAATTAAAGACAGAAGAAAGCGGTCCTTTATTAATTACCCACTGGGGACTCTCCGGACCTGCTATATTGAAAATTTCAGCATGGGAAGCTATACACCTGGCGAGAGCAAAGTATAATTTTGAAATTGAAGTTAATTTTATCTCTAAAACCCTTGATGAGGCTGAAGAACTATTTCAAAATTTTAGACAGGGAAATCCCAAAAAGACTATTGGGCAATCTAAAATTTTTGACATTACCAACAGGTTTTGGCAGAAGGTTTTAGACGTTTCAAAAGTTGACCTCAACAAACAAGTTGCCCATATTTCAGGAAAAGAAATGCAATCAATTATTGAAAATTTATGCAAAAAGAAATTTCAGGTAACTGGAAAGTCTACTTTTAAAGACGAATTCGTAACTGCAGGGGGCATAGATCTAAAAGAAATTAATTTTAAAAATATGGCTTCAAAAATCCTTCCTCAATTTTATATCGCGGGCGAGGTTTTAAATATTGATGCAGTAACAGGAGGCTTTAATTTCCAGGCATGCTGGAGTGAAGCATGGCTGATAGCACAGGATTTGAATGCATTGGAATTTTGAAAATGATATTAAATATTTAATCTTCAATAACTCCCCTTCTTTTTGGTTCCGTCAATTTTACGATAGCATAAAGCAGCAGACAGCAAATAGCATAACATATTATATCAATCCAGGAAAACGAATTTCCAATTACAATATACATCAGGCTTCCTTTTTGGAAGCCTATTTTTTCGGCGATATTAAAATACTGAGCCCATTCAATAAGGCAGGAAAAAATAAAAACACCTAAAATAAGTTTTGTGCGATCTATAACCATAAAGCTTTTCACAAAAGTATAAAGAAGCATCACCACGATAACATCTCCTAAATAGGCTCTGATAAAGAAAACATCTTTTAATACTGTTGCAATGATAACCTCTGTTAGGAATAATAAGACGGTAAGAATGCAATATTTCAGGTTGAATTGTATATTCATTGATTGCTTATTTGAGCTAAAGCCTTTTTTGTGGAATATATTAAAGCGGGCTAAAGCCCGCTTTAATAATTATTTTAATACACTATATTCTGATTCTTATTTCTTTGTTTTCACTGTACATCCTATGGCAACCGTTTTTGTTACTTTTACAGACTCTCCTTTGATTAATGCATCTAACGCGTCTTGGGCATAATGCTCTGAAACATCATTGGGATTATCATAATTATTATCAATAGCACCTATATACTTTACTATATTTTTACCTTTTTCTTTTTGCAAGATAAATACATGTGGGGTTTTGGTTGCTCCATACTGAGGATAAATTTTTTGCCCTTCATCCACTAAATACGGAAAGGTAAAGCCTTTTTGTTTTGCTCTTTCAATCATCTGTGGGTATCCGTCTTCCGGTTGTGCATTTGGATCATTTGGATTGATTGCAATTACCGGATAACCCAGGCTTTTATATTTTTTATCCAATTCTATAATCCTGTCCTCATATTTTTTAGCATAAGGACAATGGTTGCATGTGAAAATAACAATAAAGCCTTTTGCACTTGTATAATCACTTAATGAAACCATTTTCCCATCAATATTTTTCAATTTAAAATCCGTTGCTTCATCTCCAACCTCATAACCTTTATTAGATTTAGGGATATGATTTCGCTTTTCCTCTCTACTATCATAATTCTTTGCTGTAAAGCTGGACAGTCCGGAAACAATAATGAAAGCAGTTATTATAATCCTTACATTTTTCATAGTCTTTTCTTTAAAATAAATTTTTATTAATTGTATCTTCCAACTCCTCCTTACTCATTTCACCATCATTGAAATGCACTTTTAGTCCGTTCTTATAAAATAAGGTTACAGGTATATTTCCATTCCAATCGTTTTCAAATTTTGGTATCCATATATTCATCCTTTTAATATCGTCCAGTAATATAACCTCTGCCGTAATATTCTTATTTTGGATAAAGCTATTTACCTTTTCCTTATCTGCTAATCTATCCAAAGAAACCAAAATCATCTTAAACTTAGGCTCGTCCGTATGTTTGTTATTCACTTCAATAAAATGGGGAAGTTCCTTCACACATGGCGCACAGGTCGTTGACCAGAAATTCACAACCAGGAGCTTATCTTTTTCCTGCTGGATACGTTTTTCAAGTTCTTCATATTTGACCACAGAAACTGAGGCTTGTTGTGCATTAACAATGCCAAAGCTCAGAAAAACGAATAAAAAAACTAATTTTCCCATATTCAAAAGTAGCAAAAAACGCTAAACAAGCACTCGATTATTTTTTACAAATTCACACTTAATTCATGATTTTATTCATTCAAAATTGATATTTTATAATAAAAAATGTAATTTAGTTACAATAAATTAAAAATATTTATCATGAAAAAATCAAACATTCAGCAAAGGAAACTGACTAAAAAAGAATTAAAAGAAATTAACGGTGGCGCAGGTCCAATTTGTCCGGTAGTATTTAGTTGTTTTGATCGCCGAACAGGAGAAGAACTCATTGGAGTTCCGGGCATACAAGACGGCTATTGTTGTTAACTTACAAAGAACATATTTCTAAAAGAGTTTAGAAAGCCATCATAACACCAGTCTTTGGTGTCATGATTCATTTACAAACAACTAATAATGAATAGGATAATTACATTAAGCAGATGTCTATTAAAATAAAAACTTGTATTAAGTGCTTTTGCCAGACGTCGAATGGCGACTCTTATATTGGGCTGTGCAGTATAACCGGAGGGTGCTGCTAAAAAAGTAAGAAGAGAGCATTTTGCTCTCTTCTTGTTTATTTTAGTTAATCAATTCCGATTTACCCTCCTATCATTTTCTTTATTGAATTCAGCTTCATTAAAGCTTCAATAGGTGTCAGTGTATTGATATCAATCTTCGTTAGCTCTTCGCGAATGTTTTCTAAAACAGGATCATCTAATTGGAAAAATGAAAGCTGCATATTTTCATCCGTTACTTTTTTTATTCCCTCTGATGAACCACCTTGCGTACGGCTTGCTTCCAGCGTTTTGAGTATCTCATTCGCTCTGTTTACTACCTTTGCAGGCATTCCGGCTAATTTTGCAACATGGATACCAAAACTATGTTCACTTCCTCCGGGAATCAATTTTCTTAAGAAGATAATATTTCCTTTATTCTCCTGAATAGAAACATGGAAGTTTTTCACCCTTTCAAAATTAACGGTCATCTCGTTCAATTCATGATAGTGTGTCGCAAATAAGGTTTTAGCCTGGCTCACATTCTGATGAAGATATTCTGCAATCGCCCACGCAATGGAAACCCCATCGTAAGTAGACGTCCCCCGTCCGATTTCATCTAATAAGATCAAGCTTCGTTCTGAGATATTATTGAGAATATTAGCTGCTTCATTCATCTCTACCATAAATGTAGATTCTCCGGCAGAAATATTATCGGTTGCTCCTACTCTTGTAAAAATTTTATCGAGCATTCCTATTTCAGCATGTTTTGCTGGTACGAAACTTCCGATCTGTGCTAAAAGACATACAATTGCAGTCTGACGTAAAATTGCTGATTTACCGGCCATGTTCGGCCCGGTAACCATAATAATTTGTTGAGAGTCTTTATCTAAAAATATATCATTAGGAATATACTTTTCTCCTAATGGAAGGGCATTCTCAATAATAGGATGCCTTGCCTCTTTTAAGTCTATTACGTAACTCTCATTGAGCAAAGGCTTGGTATAACTCTCCGAAACCGCAAGTTCAGATAATCCGACTGCGACATCAAGCTGGGCAATAATATTAGAGTTTTCCTGAATCTGATCAATATATACCATTGTTTCTGAACACACATTTCTGTAGAGCTCATTCTCTAAAACACCAATTTTTTCTTCAGCTCCAAGAATTTGACTTTCGTATTCTTTTAGTTCTTCAGTAATATAACGTTCAGCATTCACTAGGGTTTGTTTTCTCACCCAATCTCCCGGAACTTTATCTTTATGGGTATTTCGTACTTCAATAAAATATCCGAAAACGTTATTAAAATCAATTTTCAGACTGGTAATCCCTGTCCGTTCAATTTCACGCTGACACATTTCATCAAGAAAGCCCCGTCCTTTACTTTGAAGGTTCCTTAAACGGTCAAGCTCTTCAGAAATACCTTCTTTAATTACTTTTCCTTTTGAAATATTCACAGGAAGCTCCTCATTAAGGCGATCTTCCAAGAGTTTAATCAGCTCTTCGAGATCATATAAAGGCTCTATCCAGGCCAGAACATCAGCAAATGGATGCAATAGTCCTTTAATTTTATGAATATTTACCAAGCTCTGACGAAGGTAGCCTATTTCTTTAGGCGAAATTTTTTCTGCTGCCAGTTTCCCCATTAACCGATCCAAATCTGAAATGGATTTCAACAATTGGGAAACTTCATATTTCAAACTGTCATTTTCATTTAAAAAATCAATAAGAGATAATCTCCTGTTGATATCAGTAACGGATTTTAAAGGAAGGATGATTCTTCTTCTCAATAACCTCCCGCCCATCGGAGTAGATGTTTTATCGATAATATCCAGCAAAGATTTCCCTTGTGGGTTGCTTGGATAGACAATCTCAAGATTTCTTAATGTAAAGTTATCCATCATTAAAAAATCATCCTGAGGAATCACCTGAATTTTGGTAAGGTGCGCCAGCAAATTATGATGAGTATCCTCTACCAGGTAGGCAAAAATAGCTCCTGCTGCCGTAATGGCTAAAGGTTGGTTTTCAATTCCAAATCCTTTCAGGGAATTTGTTTTAAAGTGACCTGTCAGCTTTTCATAGGCAAAATTATACTGATAAGCCCAGTCTTCTAATTTGAAGGCACTTTTATTTTTAAGCTGCTCAGGAATCTGAACACTTCTCTGATAAATAATTTCACTGGGGTCAAACGTATTCACAATATGCAAAAGCTTCTCCAGATTTCCTTCACTTACTAAAAACTCACCGGTTGAAATATCAACCAAAGCAATTCCAAATTTTTCTTTCTCTTTATGAAGGGAAAGCAGAAAGTTATTCTTTTTGGAACTTAATACCTGATCATTGAATGTAACCCCCGGCGTAACGAGTTCCGTCACCCCTCTTTTTACAATTCCTTTCACCATTTTTGGGTCTTCCAACTGATCACAGATCGCTACACGAAGCCCTGCTCTTACCAATTTTGGAAGGTAAGAATCTACAGAATGGTGAGGAAATCCAGCCAGTTCAATATGTCCGTCCCCGTTTGCTCTCTTTGTAAGAACAATTCCTAAAATCTGAGAAGTACGGATTGCATCCTGCCCAAAAGTTTCATAAAAATCTCCTACTCTGAATAATAAAAGGGCATCAGGATATTTCGCCTTGATGGTATTATATTGACCCATTAGTGGAGTTTCCTTCTTCGTCTTTGCCATAGTAAAAAATGAACGTCAAATTTAGAAAATAAAATCAGGCTTAGGAAATTGTTTCTGGATTAATCTTTTCAAAAACCTCTTTGTTGTAATTAATTTTTTATCGTATTTTTCGGTAAAATTAAGTAATGGATTTTCCAATATTAGAAACTGAAAGATTAATTTTAAGACAACTTACTCATAATGATGCTAAAGATTTATTTGAGTACTTTTCTTTGGATATTGTAATGGAATATTATGATCTGGCCACTTTTGTGAAGCTGGAAGAAGCTGAAGAGGTCATTGAACATTTTAATACTGAATTTAAAAACAAGAAGGGGTACAGATGGGCGATCGAACTTAAAGAAGAGAAAAAAGTAATCGGAACCTGCGGTTATCATAACTGGTTTCATGAGCATTTCAAGGCTGAAATAGGGTATGAACTGAATCCTAAATTCTGGCAAAAGGCTTATATGACAGAAGCGATAAAACCTATTTTAGCTTTCGGTTTTAATGAAATGAATCTTCACAGAGTTGAAGCATTTATTGATCCAGCCAATATCTCCTCTGAGAAACTTCTGCTTTCGACCGGTTTTCAAAAAGAAGGTACCATGCGTGATTTTTTCTTTGAAAAAGGAAAGTTTGTAGATGCTACCATTTTTGGTCTTCTGAAAGAATAAATGGCCTTTTAAGAACTTTTTTAAGCATTCAATTGCTCCTGTGGAATCTTAAAACGCAAAGTTTATTCTATTATCGCAAATATTAAGTTAGCAAAGAAGAGCTCCGCTGATGAAGCTTACTGTATAAAAATCTTAGAAGAGCAAAATGGTGAATTTCACGAGAGTTTGTCATTTCGATTTCTATGACATTTCCAATTGATTTTGATAAAAAGTTTTGTTTTTAATTAACGAATAAATTCGGTGTATAATTTTGTTTCGTACCGCATTTAAAACAGACATTTTATTTTTACCTTCTGACACTTTTCTTAGATAGTAGACAGCCAAATCATTTTTAAACCGAATAGCGCTCATTGCAGCGAGATGAAGAATTTTTTTTAATTCCTTATCTGCCAGGGGGGATACTTTTGATTTGTACTTCAATGAAGTACCAGATTGATACTCAAATGGCGCTACACCAGCATAGCAGGACATTTCTCTGGCAGATTGTATCTCGGTAAAGCCGTTGGTTTTAATAAGCATGTTAGCAGCCAAAACTTTGCCTACACCTGGTATCGTTTGAATTCGATGATATTGATCTTTCAAGACTTCGTCATTTTCAATAAGATAGAGGATTTTATCTTCAATGAATGAAATCTGTTTGTCTAATAAGGCAATGAAGTCCTTATTGAGTTTTAAAAGGTCTTTATCCTGCATTCCTTTTAGAAGCGACTGGTCTGCTAACTGGGTGAGTAAAGCTGCTCTTATTTTAACACGGAGTCTTCTCTCAGTATTTAAGAGTTTGATTTTTTGTAGTGTTTTACTGCAAGGACTCCAGATACGTAGATCAATATGGTATTTTTCTAAGAATAAAGCGATTCTTTTACTGTCTATTTTGTCATTCTTACCTCTTACCAGGCCTATACTTCTCTTTATATGAAGTGGATTAATAACATAAACCTTAAATTCAAAAAGGGGTAAAACTTCATAAAGGTGATAATTATAACGGCCAGTATTCTCCATAGCTATCATCACTTGGTGTTCTTTAAATTCTTTAAAAAACTTTTTTAATGCTTTTACCGTGTTTTCTATCGTAAAAAACTGAAAGGTAGAATCAATAAGTACACTAATATCGAGAGTAAGCTTGCTCACATCAATGCCAATAATTACATTTTTCATAAATTTGTTTTTGCATATTAATAAGAAGAGATCTTATCATTAACTCAACTCCTTGATAATGGGTCATTAGCCCGAATTTCTATCTGAGATTGTGATAAGAAAGTGTTTAAGTCTTAATCGAAATATGAGTTTTACTCTAAGACAGGGTTAGTTTACTTAAACACTTTTCTCTTCTTTAATTCTATAAATTTAACTATTTACAAATCTAAAGGACGGCAGGAGAAATCTCTTAATAATTTTCAGTACCTGATAATCTACTTTGTTTAGATTCCTTCGCTACGCTCCGTTTCTGAATGACAGACATTGTGTTTTAGCTTAGTCTTTTCCCTATTTCGGCAGGAGAAATCTTTTAACCACAGATTAATCAGATTTGCACAGATGTTTATGCTGTCGTTTTTCTAGTAGACTTTTTATCTTTCAAATGATTTTCTAAAGCTTCGTTACTTTTCTCATAAGCCCATTTTTGCTTATAATTGACCCATTTTGATTTGAACATTTTTCTCAAAATTTTATCAGTATATCTCATAATGAAAACATGATACAACATATTTGCGAAAACTTTAGGTTTATTAGGCAGTGCCCGAAGAGATAGGGAAAACCCAGGTTCAAGATAGCGGTTAAAATGCCAGAATGCTCCCGGAATGAAAAGTGCATCACCATGCTCCATAAAAATCTCATAACCTTTAGCATATCGTAAAGCAGGAAATTTTTCATAATCCGGATTCTCGTAATCTATATCATATATAGTATGTACAGACAATGGTACTTTATATAAAAATGCAGATTGCTCCTGGTCAAATAGTAATATCCTTTTCTTTCCTTCAAAATGAATATGCATAAAATCACCCAGATCTACATCGTAATGCATTAAAACGTGGGCTTCACTTCCTCCAAAAAACAATGTAGGGAGTCTTTTAAAAAATTTCATCCCTAAATCCGGATAGGTAAAGTTTTTTAATAACTCAGGCAATCTATCAGTAATAATGTAGAAAAAGATCCGCAGATCTGAAGGTTTACTTTTTATAGTATCAATATAGTCCTTCATTTTCATATGGGTGACGGGCGCATCTGAACTCTTTGAAGCATTTGCCGGTCGATTATCATATAGAGGAACCTCTTGTTCCCCTGCCTTTTCACGAATATAAGAAAGATTCCATTGGTCAAATGCATCCCAACGGCTGGCAAAATTTTTAATTAACAGAGGCTTCTTTTTTCTGAAATAGTTTTCCTGAAAATCTTCTTTACTGATGTCATTAACAATATCTACTTTTTCGAGAATCATTACTTGATTGATTTAATGCGAAATAAAAATAGTGTTTTTTTGAAATTTATAAAAATTTTCCTATTTACATTTCCATATAATCCACGAGGTCGTAAAAAATTAGAATATCCAAATTACTCCAAAGATTTCACAAATAAGGCAGAAAAGTTTAGTCATCCAAGAAAATATACCAGTATGGAAATGATTCCTCCCAAAAATAGCACTGCACATCCTTGCGGACCCTTCTGAAAATTCCTTCTCCGACTGTGTCGATTAACATAATGACCGCTTACCCACGTTCCATCTTTTTTGTAATGTCCTTTTCTATAGTATCCCATTGTTTTTTTCAACAAAGAAAAGAAGCCTTTTAAAAACTAAGTTACGGGTTCCCATAAAGCCAGAATAAAACGAAAAAAATTATCTTTGTAGGACCAACTGAATTTATGAGAGCCTATAATACCAAACACTTCCTGAAAATCCTTTTCAGCCTGCATAAAAGTGATACTTTAAAAATTCTTTTTCCAACGATGCTGCTCGTTGCACTCTATTCTTATGCTATTGAGTATCTGGAAGTCGAATATCTTCACTTAACCTCCAAGTCAGCAGTGAGTAATGTAGGAATGATCCATTCCTTACTTGGGTTTGTCCTTTCTTTATTACTGGTTTTCCGAACCAATACAGCATATGACAGATGGTGGGAAGGAAGAAAGCTTTGGGGAAAATTGGTGAATGATACCCGAAACTTTGCTATAAAAATCAATGTAATTCTTGAAAATGACAGACAAAGTGCTGAACAAGTGGCGAGGTATTTAAAATTCTTTCCCCATTTCCTGGCAAAACATCTTTCTAAAGAATCGACAAGGCTTGCCCTGGACGAAGATTATACCGAGATCGAAAAATCAATCAAACATCACGGTCCAAGTGAGATTATCATTCTTCTTAGCCACAAGCTGAATCAATTAAAAAAAGAAGGCAAGATATCCGATATAGAAATGGTCTTTCTGGACACCCAACTTTCCGGATTCCTGGATATATGTGGAGGCTGTGAGAGAATAAAAAACACTCCGATTCCATATTCTTATTCTTCTTTCGTTAAGAAATTCATCATCCTTTACGTATTGGCACTCCCTGTAGCCTATGTCATCAGTATTGGATTGTTTATGATTCCGTTGACGGTCTTTGTATATTACGTTCTGATGAGTTTGGAGCTTATCGCTGAAGAAATTGAAGATCCATTCAACAACGACGAGAATGACATTCCTATGGAAGCAATAGCACAGAACATTGAAAAGAATGTTCACAAGATTATGGGACTAAAGAACTAAAATACCTCAAAAGCACAATAACACCCATACAAATATATTTTCAAGGCTATTTTTTAAGTCGAATGCAACTATTTTGCTATTTTTGAAATAAGAAAGCCGGTCAGCTCTTTCGGACAAATCCAAAGAGTAGTCAAATTCGTAAATAATAAAAGGAAGAATCCTGGTTTGTTATCGCGAAAATGAGAGCATTGAAAAAAACAGAAAATTAATCTCTACAAAATAATACATTGGTACATAAATTAAAACTGGAAGAGCTCAACAGAATAGATGTCGAAACCTTTAAAAAAGTTAAAAAAATTCCCCTGATTATCGTTTTAGACAATATAAGAAGTATGCATAATGTGGGTGCCACATTCAGAACAGCTGATGCCTTTTTAATTGAAAAAATTATTCTTTGTGGAATCACTCCCCAGCCTCCTCACCGTGAAATTCACAAAGCAGCCTTGGGTGCTACAGAAAGTGTTGATTGGGCTCATGAAAAAGATATTAATACTACCATTCAGGATTTAAAAAGCCAAGGGTTTGAAATCATTGGTATTGAACAGACGAGCAATAGTACGATGATCACTGACTTTAACATTGATAAAACAAAGAAATACGCCTTAATTCTTGGAAACGAAGTAGAAGGAATAAGTGATGAGGCTTTAGAAAATATTGATGTATTTTTAGAAATCCCCCAATTAGGAACAAAACATTCTTTAAATGTAAGTGTCTGTGGAGGAATTGTGATGTGGGAATTTGCAAAAGCATTAAAATAAAAAACTGCATATGCCTAAAAGACAGTGCAGTTTGAAATAAATCTAATAAAAAGTAAAAATGAAAGGCGACAAAGATACTTTATTTTTATTTACAAACAAATTTTTGGTTCTATTTTTTCTTTTTAACGAAAAAAAAACCGAATATTACAAAACAGATTCGTTTAATTTTTTATAAATTAGCACAATGTTTATCAAGGACTATATCTCAAAGGATTTCCCATGTTTTAGCCTGACTGACTCAATAGAATCAGCAAGAAGTACATTAGAAGACTTTGGATATACCCATATTTTCATCAAAAAATCCCACCATTTTTACGGAGCTATTGCTAAAGATTTTCTTTACGAAGCCGAAGGAACACTTAAGGATCTTGAGCATCAGGTAGAACGATTTGCTATTCTTGAGGATAACAACATCATGGATAGTATCAGGTTGTTTTATACCTTCAACTCAAATGTGATCCCGGTGATCAATAAGACCGAAAAATATTTGGGATACATCACCTGTGAAGATGCTTTTCAGGATTTGTCCCGTTATGCTTTATTTTCAGAATCCGGAGCTATTCTTACAGTAGAAGCTCCTGCAAGAAAATATTCGATGACGGAAATCGCCAATATTGTGGAAAGCAACAATTCAAAATTTTATGGTGGCTTTATCAGTTTTATGTCCGAAGAAGTCGTACGTGTTACCATCAAAATCAGCAATGAAAACCTAGCTTCCATTGATGCTACTTTTGACCGATATGACTATAGAATTGTTGAAAAATTCTACTCGGATGAAAAAACAGACCTGTTTAAAGACCGGTTTGGCTTTTTCCAAAAATTTATAGAAATATAACATGAAGGCAGCTATATATTCTCAAAAAAAAGATCTTGATACTTTTTTATATTTAAGCAAGTTTGTTTCAGAGCTTGAGGGCAGAGGCGTAAAATCTGTTTTGTTTGATGAAATGGCTGAAGCTCTTCAGTTTTCAAAAATTTTTGAAACATTCAATAACAAACAGGATCTTATTGATAAAGAAGTCGATCTTTTCTTCACATTTGGTGGAGACGGAACCATTGTTAACTCTCTGACTTTCATAGAAGATCTTGAAATCCCGGTTGTCGGAGTTAATACAGGACGATTAGGATTTTTGGCCAGCTTTACTAAGGAGGAAGCCTTTAAAGAACTTGATGCAATCCTGAAAGGAGATGTAAAAACCAGCCGCCGCTCTGTAATTGAAGTGGTTTCTCCAAGATCGGAAGAATTTTTCCCATATGCACTCAATGACGTCACCGTTTCAAGGAAAGAAACAACGTCAATGATTACAGTGGACTCCTATATTAACAATGAATTTTTAAATGTATTCTGGGGAGATGGGGTGATCGTATCCACTCCTACCGGTTCCACTGCCTATTCGTTAAGTTGCGGCGGTCCCATTATTTCTCCCAATAACGAAAATTTTGTCATTACTCCGATTGCCCCTCATAATTTGAATGTAAGACCTTTGGTTGTTAATGATCGTGTTGAAATAAAATTCAAAGTAGAAAGCCGTGTACCTCAGTACTCCCTTTCTTTAGATTCAAGATTAATACACATAGAAACAGATAAAGAAATTATCATTAAAAAAGCTGCATTCCAGCTCCTTTTAGTTCAACCTAATAATTTAAGCTTCTATGAAACCATCCGTCAGAAACTACTTTGGGGACGGGATAAAAGAAATTAGCATTTAAGCAAAATTTATTACCTTTACAACAATTTTACAACACCTAATAATTTATTTAAAAAGTAAAACATGAGCAGAATTTTTCCGGCAGGAGTTGCCACAGGTCAGTTAGTTACCGATATTTTTCAGTATGCTAAAGAAAATAAATTTGCGTTACCCGCTGTAAACGTTATTGGTTCAAGCACTGTAAACGCTGTTATGGAGACTGCAGCAAAATTGAACTCCCCTGTTATTATTCAGTTTTCTAATGGTGGGGCTGCATTCAATGCAGGAAAAGGATTAAGCAATGATGGGCAGAAATCTGCTATTTTAGGAGCAATTGCTGGTGCAAAACACATCCATACGCTTGCAGAAGCTTACGGAGCAACGGTAATTTTACACACTGACCACTGTGCAAAAAAATTATTACCTTGGATCGATGGTTTAATGGATGCTAATGAAGAGTATTTCAGATTAACTGGAAAATCTCTTTATTCATCTCACATGTTGGACCTTTCTGAAGAGCCTTTAGAAGAAAACATTGAAATTTCTGCTAAATACTTCGAAAGAATGGCTAAAATGCAAATGACTTTAGAAGTTGAAATAGGTGTTACAGGAGGAGAAGAAGATGGTGTTGATAACTCTGATGTAGACAATTCTAAATTATATACTCAACCGGAAGATGTAGCATATACTTATGAGAAGTTAAAAGCAATTTCTGATAACTTTACTATTGCTGCCGCTTTTGGAAACGTACACGGTGTTTATAAGCCTGGTAACGTAGTTCTTACGCCAAAAATATTAGATAACTCTCAAAAATATGTTCAGGAAAAATTCGGAACAGCACCGAAGCCTGTCAACTTTGTATTCCACGGAGGTTCTGGTTCTACTTTAGAAGAAATCAGAGAGGCTATCGATTATGGTGTTATCAAAATGAACATCGATACGGATCTTCAGTTTGCTTACACAGAAGGCGTTAGAGATTATATGGTTAATAATATTGATTATTTAAGAGCTCAAATCGGAAACCCTGACGGAGAAGAAAAACCAAACAAAAAATTCTATGATCCAAGAGTATGGGTAAGAAAAGGAGAAGAAACTTTCTCAACAAGACTGGTAAAAGCTTTTGAAGACTTAAATAACGTAAATACCTTAAAATAAAAACTGTACACTTGTATTAATGTAAAAGTACTCACCATGAATACCCTTACATTAATACATTTTACATTTATACATTAATACAAACAAAAATGGCATTCGACTGGTTTAAAAGAAAAGCAAAAAACATTACTACTTCTACTGATGAAAAAAAGGATGTTCCTAAAGGGCTTTGGCACCAAACTCCATCCGGGAAAGTAGTAGAACACGAGGAGCTAAGAAAAAACAACTATGTTTCTCCTGAAGATGGATTTCATGTAAGAATAGGAAGTGCAGAATTTTTTGAGATCCTTTTTGACGATGGTAAATTCACTGAGCTGGATCCGAATGTTGAAAGTATTGATATTCTAAACTTCAAAGATACCAAGCCTTACGCAGATCGTCTGAAAGAAGTAAAAGCAAAAACAAAATTAACGGATTCGATCAGAAACGCCGTAGGAACTGTAAAAGGAACTGAAATGGTTGTTTCTTGTATGGATTTCGCATTCATTGGAGGATCTTTAGGTTCTGTAATGGGTGAAAAAATCAGAAGAGCTGTAGATTACTGTATCGCACATAAACTTCCTTATATGATTATTTGTCAGTCTGGGGGAGCAAGAATGCAGGAAGCAACATATTCTCTGATGCAGTTGGCAAAAGTACAGGCTAAGCTGGCTCAGCTTTCAGAAGCAGGTCTTTTATATATTGCTTATTTATGTGACCCTACATTTGGAGGTATCACCGCTTCTTTTGCAATGACAGCAGATATTATCATGGCAGAACCGGGAGCTTTAATCGGCTTTGCAGGACCAAGAGTTATCCGTGAAACTATCGGTAGAGATTTACCGGAAGGGTTCCAGACTTCAGAATTCCTTCAGGAAAAAGGATTTGTAGATTTCATTGTTAAAAGAACCGAAATTAAAGATGTCGTTTCTAAAACAGTAAATTTATTAGCAGTACATGCTTAATATTTATAACAAAAACAATATTATCTCTCTCTAATTAGGGAGAGATTTTTATTTATGAGAACTTTCAAAATATTTTTCAATACGATCCGGTCGATGAGTTTTAAAAAGATTATGCGTCTTTTATCACTCGTTTTACCGCATCCTCTGTTTTCTTTATTAAGTTTTCATGCTACCGTAAAAGCATTTACTATAGCACAAAAACGTTTTCCGGATACAGCATCTAATAACGGAATCGGAAATGCATTCAGACACGCGCTTTGGTGTTGTTTTATTATCATGTATTGTAGTAAAATATCTTCCCCGGAAAAGGCTCTGGATTTTTGTAAACGAATAACAGATTTACATGAAGAATTATTTCCTAATAAGCCTTTAGAAACAAAAATGGATCTCCATAACAATAAAATCGGAATGGACTATTTCATGGAACTTTTACCCGGTGTACACCGTCAGTTTTTTGAAAAAAGCTTCTTTATCGACGGTTTAATAGAAAAAATGAAAGAGGCAAAAGTTTTAAAAAATATGGATGACGATTTCGAAGGGTATCTGGTATATCTTGATGAAAAATAATTTGTATTTCAGCCATGACTATCTTGACAAATACACTTAGGCACTTTGAAAAACCTTAGATTTCATCTCATGTGAGCTTCTTACAGTTTCATTTTAAACTAACTGAAGCGCCCTAAAGTGTTATTTAAAATAAACTTTTCTGCCTTTGTGGTTTAAAGTATTTTTGATAAGTTTAAACAATTAATTAAATAAAATGGTTCTCAGCAGAATTTGGTCCGCCTTTATTATTGTTGCCATTGCAATCGCAAGTATAAAATACATTTCTTCCAGCCATTACAGCACTATTTTTAATGATATGGTTGTAGGGAAAGGAGGTGATACGGTACAAATTGCAACACAAAAAATAAACTCCCTCTCTCCTATCGTGAGAGACAGCTTGATCAAAAAAAACGATTTTGCTGACAGCAGAATCCACTATAAAACAGATTCCCTAAAACAGGAGGTAAAAGTTTATCGGGTTCAGGAAGCTGACGGAGTTATTGGAACAGCTGAAACTGCCGTTAAAATCTGTATCGGGCTTATCGGTATTATGACTCTGTTTATGGGTTTTATGAGTATTGCGGAAAAAGCAGGAGGAATTAATTTATTAAGCAGGCTGATCCAGCCTTTCTTTTCAAAATTATTCCCCGATATCCCTAAAAACCATCCCGCCTTTGGACATATGCTGATGAATTTCAGTGCGAACCTTCTAGGTCTTGACAATGCGGCAACTCCGTTTGGACTGAAAGCAATGGAAAGCTTACAGACATTAAATCCTAATAAAGACATGGCCAGTAATTCCCAGATCATGTTTCTCTGCCTCCATGCAGGAGGGATGACTCTGATCCCAGTTTCTATTATCGCTATCAGGGCTTCAATGGGCTCAAAGACTCCCACGGATATCTTTCTGCCCTGTATGATTGCCACTTTTACGGCAACGTTAGCAGCCATGATTATTGTTTCTCTATATCAGAAAATTAATTTACTGCGTCCTGTTGTGATCGCTTATGTCGGAGGAATTTCTGCAATCATAGGATTATTGGTATTATACCTTGTCCGCTTGAGTAAAGACGAACTGGATACGTTTAGTAAAGTATTAAGCAATGGGCTTATTTTATTTATTTTCCTGGCGATTGTACTTGGGGCAGTTTATAAAAAAATCAATGTTTTTGATGCTTTTATTGAGGGAGCAAAAGAAGGTTTTACTACCTGTGTTAAAATCATTCCTTATTTAGTGGGAATGTTGATTGCCATCTCTCTTTTGAGAACCTCCGGAGTTTTTGATGTCATTATTGATGGGATGAAATGGGTAGCAAATGCGGCAAATCTGGATTCAAGGTTTGTGGATGGTTTACCTACCGCTTTAATCAAGCCCCTTTCAGGATCAGGAGCCCGTGGAATGATGGTAGACACCATGGCCACTTTTGGAGCAGATAGCTTTCAGGGGAAATTAGCTGCCGTTCTTCAGGGAAGCTCAGATACCACATTTTATGTGATTGCAGTTTATTTTGGAGCCGTAGCCGTTAAGAATACAAGATATGCCGTTATTGCCATGCTTCTGGCGGATTTAGTAGGCGTTATTACTTCCATTGCATTGGCTTATTTGTTTTTTGCATAAAACGTAATGATAATGCATAGCAACTTATAACTAGTTAGAACCATAAATAACAAAATGATAACAGATAAAGAATTCACATTAAGATTAATCCGTCAGTTAACTCAAGCATTAGAAAAACTTATTTTGGATAAACCGGAAGAAAGTCTCATGCAAAAAGAACTGGATTTTGATTCTCTGATGAAAGATATTTTTAAAATAGATTTTGTAGAAATATCATCAAAAACCAAAGAAGAGATTATTGCAATCGTTAATGAAAGGCAAGACAGAGATCGTAAAGATTATTATGAAATGCTTGGAAACCTGTTCTACTTTAAAGGAAAAGAAACGAACAACACTGACTTTCTGGACAAAGCAAAAACTTTTTATGAATTGTATCTCCAGACCAGTGGGATCTTTGCACTGCCCATTATTAACAGAATCAACGAAATAAAAAAAGCACTTGAATAAAGTGCTTTTATATTTTAGAATGTAATTTTATAACTTCCTGTAGAAGATGTGCTGGCTTTTTCTGCCTTAACATATTTTTTAACCCAGGCTACAGAGGTAGAGGATACGCAGGGATCTGATACTCCTCCTGATCTCCTGGCTGAGACTACATTTCCTGCTTTATCAACCGTATAGGCAACCGTGATAGAGCCGCTAGCAGTACAATTATGTGCAGGTTGTGCTCCACCCCTTCCCATTGTTCCTGGAATATATCCTACCAATTTTCTGTCTATTCCTACCTTACTGTCTCCATTTCCATCTCCACCTAAAGGATCTCCTGCATTTCCTATTCCGGTCCCGGTTCCTTGACTTCCCGCTTTAGTCCCTCTTCCCTTTATGAGGTTACCTATTGCTGCATTTCCCTTTCCATCTCCATTTCCTGTTTTAGAATTTGCAGTAGTTGCGGAAGCCTTTTTAGTATTTTTAGATGCGGATGAACTTGAGGTTTCTTTTTTACTGGATTTCGACTCTTCTTTTTTGGGAACAGTCATCTTCTTATTATTTCCTGTTACCACTTTTTCTTTAGGCTCTGCCTTTTTTGTCTCAGGTTTCGGCTCAGGCTTAATGACTGTTTTTGTTTCGGGAACAGCTGCTTCCACAGGCTCCGGAGTAATCTCTTCTGCTTTAGCAGCGATACTTCCTTCCTGCTCTGCGGGTTCTTCAATCCCATTTCCGTTTCGGTTGTCACCAAAATTCACGAGCATTGTGGTTACCACTTCAGGTTTATTATCTTCCTGCAATGGTTTTAATTTATAAAGAAAAACAAAAAGTAAGATAGCAGACCAGATCAGAATAGAAAGTATTCCACTTTTTATCCGGTCTCTGTTTTGTTCATTTTTGTCTACAGTATAACTTCTCATTTTTTTAACGCTTACCAATTCCTGGTTTATTTATCCTTTACTGTTGCAATCGCAATATTGAATTTATATTTCTCTGCTATTTCCATTGCAAAAACAACATCCTTATGCATTGTACTTTCGTCTGCCCTGATTGTAAAAGACTTACTGGTTTGATTCTTAAGATTATTTACAATCGTTTGCTCAAGTTGTTCTCTCGCAACCGGTTTATCATCTACATAATAAGACCCGTCCGGCTTAATACTAACCGTAAGAGGGTTAGGAATATTATCCTCAACAGCACCCGTCTTTGGTAGGTTGACATCAATCGCGCTTTGGTTTGCCGCAGAGGATGTCACCATAAAGAAGATCAGCATAAGCAAGATAACATCTACCATTGCTGCTAAACTGAATTCTGGGTTGGCTTTATTTCTTCTTTGAATTTTCATCTGTTTATTCTAATATTTTTATCGGTCAGATGGAATCGCTTTATTAATAATTTCTAAAATGAATTTTTTCTGACAACGATTTTATAAGAAAGACTTATAAAGGTTTGTTGATAAGATCTAAAAATTCACCAGACATATTCTGAGCCCTAAGCACAAACTTATCTATTCTCGTTAAAAGAATATTATAGAAAAAGTTGGCAGGAATAGCTACCGCCAAACCGACCGCTGTTTGTCCTAAGGCAGTATAAATACCTTCAGAAAGTGTTTTTGGAGAGAAAGAGCCTGTTGCATGTGTTAAATTAAAGAATGCAATAATCATCCCGATTACTGTCCCTAATAGACCCAACATAGGTGCAATACTTGGAACTACGGCTAATAGATTTAGGTTTTTCTCCATATTCGCCACCTCTACCTGAGCCTGAGACTCCATAGCGCTTACAATATCAGAAACCGGGCGCCCTAATCTTGAAATTCCCTTTTCTAAAATTCTACCTTCAGGCGAATTTTGTCTTTTGCAATAATCTGTCGCTGCTTCAATTTTCCCTTCCTTGATAAAATCTTCAATGTTATCCATGAAGTTTGAATCCGTTTTTGATGTTATCCTTTTAATAAAGAAAAAGCGTTCAAAAAACAGGTAAACAGAAAACACACCAAGCAGTAACACGGTGCCCATCACTATCTTAGCGAAGGCTCCTCCGTGGAACATTATTTTCCAGAATGAAAATTCTAAATCGTCTGTAGCAACTGCGGGTGTAGCAATTTGTGCAAATAAAATCTGAGTAAGTTCCGTTAACAGCATTAATGTGAATATTTTATAATGGTTTTAAACGACAAAAGTAGTGGAATATTATTAATTGATCTCTTAAAAATTGCTTAAAAACAACTTAAATTTTTTAACAGATCATAAACAGCAAATTTCTTTCCAAAAAGAATTTGAAAAGAAATTTGAATATAAAAAGTATTGAAGAGCGGAGAAGACTAATCTTCGTCTACTTCAATATCATCCTGTTTAAATTCGCATTTGAGCCTAAAAGGAATCGGAGTATCTGATCCCGTGTAGAAATCATCAATGGTTCCCTTCCAGATAACCTGCAGCTCACCTTCTTCATTTTTCTCAAATAAAAGCTCATTATCATAGATAAAAGCATCTTCATCATCGAATAAATCCACTTCAGTGTAGGTTTCCTCGTCAGAATCATTGATGTTAATTGTTTTTCCTTCAATTTCCCCTGATTCAATAGGAAAATCGAAAACCTCAAGTGAAAGTTGTGGAAAGTTATACTGTAAAGAATCATCGTCTACGTGATCCAAACCATCATCCGTTATGATTTCAACTTCAAGAAAATGTTGTTGATTACTATAAACAGCCTTGCAATAAGTGCTTCTTATATTGTATTTTAATGTTTCGTCCGGATGGTAAATTTTTAAAATCCCTTTCATTATTTCTTAAAAAAGACCTGTAATAATATGATTGTTAAATGTTTTCAGCAAAGATAAAAAATAGATTGAATTTGAAAAATATTTTGAAAACTATTTTTCTAAAATCCGCTCTTTAAGCCGTTTTGATTTCCTAATATTACTTACTTTTGCTGGTATAAAGATTCCGAAAATGAAAAATGTTTTATTGAAAGGTATGATATGTATAGGTTTAGCAGTAAGCCTGGCTTCCTGTAAGAAGTCTGACTCTCCTTTAACAAAAGTTACTCCTACTAATTTAGATTCTATTGCGTCCAACTATTACGAGCAATATCTTAAACTGTATCCATTGGATGCTACTTCCCAAGGAGACACCAGATATAACGATCAGCTACCTATCAATATTGACAAAGATTTTATTTCAGGTGAAGTAGCCTTTTATAATTCTATTCAGAATCAATTAGATAAAGTTGATTACAAAAGCCTTTCTGATGATGATAAAGTGGTTTATGATGTATTGGATTATACATTAAAAGATAAAATTGAGGCTTATGCCTATCATCCTGAATACATCCCATTTACTCAGTTTACAGGTCTTCCTCTAAATTTTCCGTTATTTGGCAGTGGAGAAGGCAGCCAGCCCTTCAAAACTGAAAAAGATTACGAAGACTGGCTACAGAGGATGAATAAATTTCCTTTATGGATGGACAGTGCCATCGAAAACTTTAAAGACGGGATCACTAATAAAGTGGTTCTTCCTAAAAAACTGATTGTCAAAATGATCCCTCAAATGAGAGCGGAAGAAATTATCTCTCCTGATCTTGATAAGAATATTTTCTATGGACCAATTAAAAACTTTCCGAAAAATTTCACAAAAGCTCAAAAAGATAAACTGACAACTCAATACAAAGAAGCTATTCTCAAAAAGATCATCCCGGCTTATACGAAAATGGGGACCTTTTTAGAAAAAGAATACTTGCCTAAAGGAAGAGACACAGATGGTTACAACAGTCTTCCTAAAGGAAACGAAATTTATCAGTTTTATGTAAAAAGCTGGACTACAACCAATAAATCTCCTGAAGAAATCAATAAAATAGGAGTTCAGCAAGTGAACATGCTTCGTGCAGAAATGGAAAAGGTAAAGCAACAAGTAGGATTTTCAGGAAGTTTGGAAGAATTTATCAACTTTGTTAAGACAGATCCGAAGGCAATGCCTTACAAAACCTCAAAAGAAGTTTTAGCAGGGTTCAATGGAATTTTATCGAAAATTACACCTAAGCTGAAGACTATGTTCAATGTCACTCCCAAAACAAAATTTGAGATCAGACAGACGGAAAAGTTCAGAGAAGCAAGTGCAAGTGCGGAATATATCCAGGGGACTCCTGATGGGAAAAGACCGGGAATCTTTTATGTTCCCCTACCTGATCCTTCAAAATATAATGTAACCTCAGGCATGGAATCCCTTTTCTTACACGAGGCCATTCCTGGGCACCATTATCAGGTTTCTCTTCAACAGGAAAACACAAAACTTCCTAAGTTTATGAGATTCGGTTGGTTTGGCGCTTACGGAGAAGGTTGGGCACATTATTGTGAAACTCTAGGTCCTGAATTCGGACTGTACACCGATCCTTATCAAAAAATGGGATACTTAAGCGACCAAATGCTTAGAGCAGTAAGGTTGGTCGTTGATACAGGAATTCATACCGGGAAAATGACAAGAGAAGAAGCCATTAAGTACTTCTTAAGCAATATTTCCTACGATGAAGCGAGTGCTACTGCTGAAGTCGAAAGATATATGGCTATGCCCGGACAAGCTTTGGGGTATAAAATCGGTTCATTAAGAATCCGTGAACTCAGAGATCAGTATCAGAAAGAACTGGGCGAAAAATTCAATTTAGCTGCCTTCCATGATGAAGTGTTAAGCCAGGGATGCCTTCCTTTAGATGTATTGAACAGAAAAATGGAGCTTTGGGCAAAGAAGCAAAAGTAAATTTGTAAAAAACTATATCATAAAAAATGGATACTGAATAAAAACAGTGTCCATTTTTTATTTCAGCTTAAGAAAATTAAATAACTTTAAAAAGAAAAAATCATGATTATAGAAAGTCTGAAATCTCTTTACAAAAGAGATTTAAATAAATTAAAAATCGAAATTGAAGCATATCAAAATGAAGATGCGATCTGGAAGGTAGATAAAAACATTGCCAATTCAGCAGGTAATTTATGTCTTCATTTAGTTGGAAACCTTAATCATTTTATCGGAGCAGAGCTGGGGAAAACAGGATACGTAAGACAACGGGATCTGGAGTTTTCATTAAAAAACATTCCAAAAGCCGAACTGATTGAAAAAGTACAGGCAACAGCAGCAATGATAGATTCATCTCTTAGTCAACTCTCCGAAAAGGATCTGGAAAAAGAATATCCATTGATCGTTTTTGACGGTGCAATGTCTACAAATTATTTTCTCATTCACCTTATTGCTCATCTGGATTACCATCTGGGACAAATCAATTACCACAGGAGATTACTTGACATTTAATTATTAAGGTTTTGCAATATTCTCCCAACTTTTAGGCGAAGACACAACCATAATGAAATACTTTATTTTAGCCACGAATGCATGAATCTTTTTATTCGTTCATTCGTGGCTAAAATAAAATGAATTTACTTTGAGAAGGTTTTTGTACTATTTTTTATAAACAGGAAGTTTTACTTCTCAAACATCATTTTAGTAATAAAGTCTTTTTCTCCCTTCCCTCTCGCAGGTGAATATTCTCTTCCATAAAAAATAATCTGGAGATGAAGCTTGTTCCAAACCTCTTCAGGAAATAGTTTCTTAGCATCTCGCTCTGTTTCTACCACATTTTTCCCTGAAGTAAGTTTCCATTGCGTCATCAGGCGATGAATATGCGTATCAACAGGAAAGGCAGGAAATCCGAATCCCTGACTCATAACCACAGAAGCTGTTTTGTGTCCAACTCCCGGAAGCGCCTCTAATTCTTCATATGTTTGCGGAACTACTCCATTATGTCTCTCCAGTAAAAGCTCAGCCATTCCCTTCAAGTTTTTTGCCTTGGTATTGGATAACCCGATTTCTTTAATCAGCTCTTTAATTTGAAAAACTTCCAATCTGGCCATTCTCTGAGGAGTTCCGGCTACTTCAAAAAGATTAGGAGTAACCTGATTTACTTTTTTATCTGTCGTCTGTGCAGAAAGTGCCACTGCAACCATCAAAGTATAGGGATCTGTATGATCCAGTGGAATAGGTGTTGTCGGATATAATTTATCGAGCTCACTTTGAACAAGCTCGGCTCTTTGTTTTTTTGTCATGTAACCCTTAAATTTGAACAAAAATAAATTATTATGTTGAAAGTAGGAGACAAATTACCAGATTTTGAAGGAATTAACCAGGATGGAGAAAAAGTAACTTCATCCAAGTTAATCGGGAGAAAATTAGTCATCTTTTTTTATCCTCAGGCGAATACACCAACCTGTACAGTGGAAGCTTGTAATTTAAGTGATAATTACTCACAATTGGAAAAGGCAGGCTTCCAGCTATTGGGAATTAGTGGGGATTCTGTAAAAAAGCAAAAAAATTTCCATAGCAAATTTGCTTTTCCATATGATTTAATTGCAGATGAAAACCGTGACATCATCGAAAAATTCGGAGTATGGCAGGAGAAAAAAACGTTTGGAAAGACGTATATGGGAATTGTAAGAACTACTTTTATTTTTGATGAAAAAGGAATTTGCACAAGAGTTATTGAAAAAGTGACTTCAAAAACTGCTGCTGCTCAAATTCTTGAAGGATAACTCTTTTAAGAATGAATAACCTTCTGCTTTAAAGACAAAATTGCTGGTTTGCCAATTGTGAATTCAACCAATGTTTGTTTTTTCAAGGAAGGAAAATCTCTTAATATTCTTAACATCTTAATCTAGCTTAATGGTTCATTAAACCATTAAATAGTTAGTTAGGAGTTAAGAATATTAAGATTGAATTCTTCCTTTATTAAAAGAGCATCAATTATTCTGTTTCGTAATACATTAGCTCCTCTTCTTCATTAGGAAGCGTAATATGTTTTAGAAATTTCAATCCTAGTTTTTCAATAAGCTTTTGCGAAGAAAAATTATCTTTTGATGTAATGGCAGAGATTTTTGTCAGTCCAAAGTCCTCCATCCCAATCGACTTTACTTTTTGGGCTGCCTCGTATGCATAGCCTTTACCTTCAAATTCATTTAATAACGAAAACCCGATATCTACAATATCCAGTCCTTCTCGTTCAAAAATTCCTACAGCACCAATTTTCTCATTTTCATCTTTAGTAATAAGCAGGTAATTTCCAAACCCCAGCTTTTCAAGCTGCGGAAGAAATCTATTTTTAATATAGTTTTCAGCATCAGAAATTGTCTTCAAATGACGATCACCAATATATCTGATAAAATTTGGTCTGTTATACAGATCAAGGATAAATGGAGCATCATCCAAAGATACCGGACGGATGATTAACCGCTCTGTTTCGTAAAAATTATTTTCTTTTGGTTGATTTTTTTGGCTCATCTTTAGGTTCTTCTTTTTTTTCGATTTTTAAAAGCCTCGGATTATTCGCACATTTCTTATTATAAAGCTCAATGTATGTTCCATTATCTTTAACATGAGTAACAACTCCTGTAGACTTACTCACTGTCAAGGTATAGTGTGTTTTCTGATAAGGACACTCTTTAGAGGTTAATTTTCCCAAATCCATATAATAACTGGAACCGTCTTCGTAATAGTTTCCGGCAATATCCTTAAACTCTTCATCAACCATATATCCATCTATTGTTGCGGCAATTGCAGCCTCCTCTACATTATCGATCCTTCCAATAAACTTTTTAAGTCCCTCAAGATCAGTTACGTAATTCAATTTACCTCCTGCCGAATAAGCAATATAATAAAAACTGTCTTCATCCGGAAACAAATCAAATCCGGAAAACTGTGGGGTATAATCTTTCTTTGTTCCTGAAACTTTGATCTCCTGATCTTTGGCATATGTATTATATACCAGTACCCAAAAATCTATTTTATCATTAGGCTCAATTCTCTTTAAAACATTAGGAATACTGGAAAATTTCTTTTTTTCCTGAGAATATATAAGTGCCCCTACTAAAGTAAAAGCAAGTAATATGAATTTAAACGCTGATTTTCTCATAATTCAAAAATTAGTAAAAGGTAGAGCTATTTATTACATAAACTTCTCTCCTTTTTTAAAATTTTTCAAATCAAGAACATAATCTTTAATAAGCTGATCATTGTCTCTTGGGCAAATAAGCAAAGCCCTATCTGTATCTACAACAATATAGTTTTCAAGTCCGTCTATAATCACTGCCTTATTGTTATTCTTCATACGAACAATATTCCCTTTGGCATTATAGGTTAAGACATGCTTCATCTTTACTGCATTGTCGTTTGTATCCTTCTCTGCATTTTCATAAACAGAAGTCCAGGTTCCTAAATCACTCCATCCCAGATCAGAAGGTATTACATATACATTTTTAGCTTTTTCCAGAATTCCATTATCAATAGAAATCTTTTGAACTTTTGGATAGATAAGCTCAATACAGCTGTTTTCTCCTTCAGAATTATATTCACAAGCCATAAAATGCTGTGTCATTTCAGGAAGATACATTTCAAAAGCATGATGAATGCTCTTTACATTCCAGACAAAAATACCTGCATTCCAGAGAAAATCACCACTTTCCAGAAAGCTTTTAGCTATTTCTAAAATAGGTTTCTCTGTAAATGTTTTTACTTTAAAGTATTCCGCGTTTTGTTTATCTACGAATTGTATATATCCATATCCTGTATCTGGTCTTGTAGGCGTAATTCCCAATGTAACCAGATAGTCATTTTTAGATGCAATATCAAAAGCCAATTCTACCTTCTCCATAAAAACATCTTCTTTCAGAATCAGATGATCGGCAGGGAGAACGATAACAGTAGCATTAGGATCAATTTCTGCAATTTTATTGGCCATATAAAGATTACAGGCCGCCGTGTTTTTCATCAGAGGTTCTCCAACAATATTGTCTTCCGGAATTTCAGGTAGCTGCTGATGGGACAGAGCTACATATTCCTTATTGGTGATAACAAATATATTTTCATTAGGAATAGCTTTGCTAATTCTGTCATAGGTCTGCTGAATCATCGTGCGCCCAACTCCTAAAATATCTTGAAATTGTTTTGGAAATTTCTGTGTACTCATAGGCCAGAATCTGCTACCAATTCCTCCTGCCATTATAACACAGTATTTATCTGATTTTGACATGTTTAATTACATTTTTCTACCCTTGCCAAAGGCTTGAAAGAATACTTCCTTCCAGTAGCGAGGTTCTTACAAAGATAGTTTTTTTTAATCAGACCTTCTAAAAAATACTTCTCGTTTCGGTACATGAAATAGTCTCCTTTCTGCAATTCTTCTATAAATTGGAGCTTATCATCCTGTTTTTCAATATGGAAATATTTGACCAAATCAGGGCTTGCCATAAAATTAGCTTTTGGAGATTTTGAAAATCTATTGATGATAGGTCTTAAATCTTCACTGTATGCCTCAATACTCTCCAACAGCATTAGTCTGAAAGTTGCTTTCCATTCATTTCCATGAGGTAAAATCCTACGTCCATATTTTTCGAAAGCAATCAAATGTGCCAGCTCATGGGTAAGGACAAAGAAAAAAAGCTCAGGTACCAGGGTTGAGTTTATGGTAATTTCGTGAGAATGATCCGGGAGTTTTCGGTAATCTCCCAATTTAGAATTCCTGTTTCGTGTTATTTTTATATGAATATAGTAGTCTGAGAACCAGACTTTTAAATACTGTAGAGTGTTAGATGGTAAATATTTTTCTAATGATTGAATAGACATTTTACAAACTTAATGGAATTCCTGCATAGAAATTCAACAATTTAAGACTGAAAAGATAGTTAAATTTTGCTTGAGCAACAGACCCTTGAGCATTCGCATAATTATTTCTTGCAACATTCAGATCAAAAATAGTCGTTCTTCCTGCAGCGTAACTCTTATCCGCGAAATCCAAAGAAAGCTTTGTACTTCTTTCTGCTTCTACTGCCGCAAGGTAGGATTCATAATTAGCTTCTACATCAAACTGGGCTTTCTGTACATTTTCCCTCACCACCTGTCTTTGTTGCTGATAGGTTGTTTTAGCGATACTTTCATTGATCTTTGATTGCTCTACCTGCAATTTTGTGATTCCTTTGTTGAAAATAGGAACATTCACTGACACTCCAGCTTGTTGTCCGAAGTTGTCTTTATACTGTTGGAAAAAGTTTCTTTCACTAATATATACAAGAGAATTCCCTACATTATTGGTATTCAATAAATTATTATAAAAACTTCCTATACCGGCATTTGCAGTAACTGTTGGCCAAAATGCAGTCTTTGATACTTCCGTCTGTGCTTCAGCAGATCTAATTCTGCTTTCTGCAGCTTTTATCTGCGGCTGATTATCATAAGCAGTATTTAAAACCTCTTCAACGGATTGAAGCTGGGGGGAAAGCTGATCAGGAACATTAACATCTTCTACATCGAATTCTTTATAATTCTGCAACTGCAATAGCTGAGCAAGTGCAAATAGGCTTCTTCCGGTATTAATTTCGGCGGTTTTAAGATTTTGTTTTTCTCTTGCCAATGCGGATTGAGCCTCTGCCAAAACCGTTTCAGCCGTTGTTCCTACCTGCGTTGTTATTTTAGCTCTATCATATTGTTTTTGTGCATTATCAACGGCACTTTGAGAAATTTTTATAATTTCTTTATTCAGTAATGTCGTCAAATATTGTTGTGCTATTTGCAGAGAAATATCATTTTGTATGGTTTCTATATCATATTGGCTCGCCTCAACATCAAACTGAGTTTTTCTAACTGTTTTTTCCAGTCTTCCATTGTTATAAACCAAAATCTCAGCTCCGAGACTGGCATTATTACTGAATCTGTCGTTCCTAATACTCCCTGTTCCTAGGGATGCCTGTCCGAAACTCACAGTATTGCCTACACTCGCAGAAAGAGAAGGTAAATACCCTTTTTTAGCAATTTTTAGATTGGCGTCCTGGGTTTGTTTCGAATATTCATTTTGGATAACCTGAAGATTATGCTTCACAGCATAGTCTACACATTCTCTTAAGGACCATTTTTTCTGAGCACTCAATCCCAGGCAAGTTAATCCAAAAACGATAATCCAAACTTTTTTCATATAAAGATTTTACAAGATTAGACGAACTAAATATTAAAAAGTTACACTTTGAAAAATTAATGTTTCATTTTAATAAAAGTTTTGAGAATTTTGCACCATGACAACCGAACAATATCAGGAAGCCGTTGATTGGCTTTTCGTACAAGCACCCAACTATCAAGTTGATGGAGAGAAGGCTTATAAGCCTGGTTTAGATAATATCAGGAGGCTTTGTGCCTTTTTCGATAACCCGCAGGATAAAATAAAGTGTATTCACATCGGAGGCACCAATGGAAAAGGCTCTACAACTAATATGCTCGCCTCTGTTCTTCAGGAGGCAGGCTATAAGATTGGAATCTATAATTCACCTCATCTAATTGATTTTACGGAACGGATCAAGATAAATGGTGAAAATTGTGATAAAGGATTTGTTTTCAATTTTATTCAGAAATTAAAAACCCTTCCGGAAGATATACTTCCTTCTTTTTTTGAATTTACTACCATTATGGCTTTTGAATATTTTTATCAGAAGCAGGTTGATTTCGCTATTATTGAAGTTGGGCTGGGAGGAAGGCTTGATTCTACCAATATTATCCAACCTTTAGTTGCTGCTATTACTAACGTACAGTTAGACCACCAGAATATTTTAGGAAACACTATCCAGGAAATCGCTGGAGAAAAAGCCGGCATTATTAAACCTAATGTCCCTATTATTTCCGGAGACGAAAATCAAATTGTAAAAAGCATTCTTAAAGCTAAAGCAGAAAAAGAAAATACTTCTTTTATTGATGCCTCTTTAATACATTCTGATTTAAAATCAGATTTAAAAGGGAATTACCAACAGAAAAACATCAGGGTTGTTTTAGCTTTAGTAGAAGAGCTGGTACAATTAAAGGTCTCAATTTCCGATAAGAATGTCAAAGACGGACTGCTGAACGTTCACCGTAATACCAACTTTATCGGCCGCTGGTTTGAATTTTCACAAAACCCATTGACAATTTGTGATACCGCTCATAATCAGGCGGGTTTAGAACAGGTCTTTTCACAGTTAAATTCCATAAAAAAATATAAGCATGTTATTCTGGGATTTGTGAATGATAAAAAAATAGATGAAGTCATGGGCTTATTACCTGAGAACGCTCAGTTCTATTTTGCAAAACCAGCCATTCATAGGGGAAGACATCCGAAAGAGTATGAAGATTTGCTCATTGGAGCAAAAATTATTTATAAAATTTTTGATTCTGTACAGGAAGCCTATCTTTCTGCAAAACAACAATGTACAAATGAGGAAATGATTTTTATCGGCGGAAGTAACTTTGTTGTTGGAGAATTTTTAGAAAAAAATTTGGAGATTTACAGATAAGTCGTATATTTGCACCACTCTAAACGAGAAAACAAGTATAGAGGGTTCTTAGCTCAGTTGGTTCAGAGCATCTGGTTTACACCCAGAGGGTCGGGGGTTCGAATCCCTCAGGACCCACAAAGGTTACTGAAGCCTTTCAAAAAAATTCAGGGCTCTTAGCTCAGTTGGTTCAGAGCATCTGGTTTACACCCAGAGGGTCGGGGGTTCGAATCCCTCAGGGCCCACAGAAAATCTCTCAAGAAATTGGGAGATTTTTCTTTTTCTATCCTATGCTGTCAACAAGACAATTAAGGCATTCTTTCCAACAACAACCCAAGTTTGTAAAGATCGAGATACCGAAGACTTCCGGTACCTTTTAAAAGATGGTTTTTTAACACCCTTTTTCCCGCTGTAAAAAATAATTTGAAAAACAACCTCAAAGGCTGATTTTTCAACACTTTGTAAGCCTTTACCAGTTTAACTTCAGAAAGCCGCCCACTCAACTGTTTATTTTTAAGCATATTGGATAAGCTTTCAACAGACTCTTTTACTTTTTCAAGATAAAGTTGGTTATTTTCTACATCATTATTAAAAATAGGATTTTCAATATGATCAATTTTAATATTCTCCGCCCGCAGGTCCATTGCAAAAAGTAGATCTTCATACCCGTATTTTTGAAACTCGGAATTAAAACGAACTTTTTGTAAGGTCTCTTTTTTAATGATAAAATTATTGGTTTGAAAACTTAAATAAGGATTTTCTAAGCGCTTATTAACTGGTAAATTTTCACGTTCTATTGCGAATTTCCACCTTAGATAATGATCCTGATCCGGAAATGATTCTGAAACTTTTCTGCCTCCATATATTACCTGTGTAGTGGAGTTATTAACAATAAATGAAATATAATTTTCTAAAAAATTCTTCTCAATTATTTTTCCGTCACAATCCAGAAAAAGCAAATAATCCCCTCCAGAATAATCCAGAAAAAGATTGCGGATTCTGGATCGGCCTATATTTTTTTCAAGAAAGATAAAATGATCTGCTTCTTGTTGAAGTCCACGGTTGATATCAATAAATTTTTCATCTGAAGCATCGTCTATTAAAAGAATTTCTGCATTCAGGTTTTTCTCTGAAATTTCGTTCTTGAGATCATTCACCAATTCACCTACCTCGAAGTTATACACAGGAATACAGATGGAGATTTTCATCAATTATATTTTTTCAATAATTTTCTGAATATCCAGCTCTTCCAGACATGCCCAATCTCCCCGATAGCATTCTTTATCGCCAAATACGGAACACGGTCTACATGTTAAATCTTTAATCTGTACGACATCATTCTCACTCTGTCCAAATCCTAAAAACCCTGCATATGGATGCGTTGCCCCCCATATAGAAACACAACGTGTACCTACAAGACTAGCCAAATGCATATTCGCAGAATCCATCGAAATCATCAGTTCCAATTCTGCTATTTTATTGAGTTCTTCTTTAAGGTTCAATTTTCCGGATAAGCTTTTGGTATTGGGAATTTCAGTTTCCCATCTTTCAAGAGTTTCCGTTTCTTTTTTCCCGCCTCCAAAGAAGTACACCATTTCCCTCTTGGCCAAAACTCTCGCCAGCTCATAAGATTTCTCTAAAGGGAGCATTTTCCCTTTGTGCTGAGCGAAAGGAGCAAATCCTATTCCTGATTTTTTCTGAGAACCTGGTCTCAGCTGATCGGACAGTTTTACCTCAAAGCCCATTTCTCTGAAAACATCAGCATAACGTTCAACCGTTCTTTTCAGCTGGATTTTATCCAGATTCCAGATATCTGTAAGCTTTTCTTTCTCCTCTTTCCCTTTATCTATTTTGAATACTTTATATCCCTTTCTCCTGTAGATTTTATCCAAGACCTTAGTCCTGATCACATCATGAAGATTGGCTATATAATCCGGATGGAATTCTTTTATAAGTTCATTGGCCAATCTGTTCAGTCCAAAAAAACCTTTATAATCATCCAGATTAATTCCTTTAAATATAATATTCGGAATATCCGAGAACAGGCTTTCAAAATTCTTCCGGGAAACCATAATAATTTCCACATCCGGATTTTGTTCAAGAAACTCACGAAAAACCGGCGCTGTCATTGCAACATCACCAAAAGCAGAAAAACGGTATGCTAAAATTCTGGTCACAACTACGACTTGAGTTGATAGGCAACCGCATAAAATTTAATTTGTTTGGTCATTGCCATTAAACCATTGGCTCTGGATGGAGAAAGAAACTCCTGAAGCCCTATTTCCGAAATAAACTCAAAATCTGAGTCTAAAATTTCCTGTGTAGAATGTCCACTGTAAATACTTACCAATAATGAAACAATCCCTTTTGGTAAAATCCCGTCAGAATCTGCATTAAAGAAAAGTTTCCCGTCTTTGAATTCAGCATCGATCCAAACTTTACTCTGGCAGCCTTTAATAAGGTTGTCATCTGTTTTCTTATCTTCAGAAAGTCCTTTTAAGTCTTTTCCAAGGTCAATAATATATTCATACTTCTGCTCCCAATCTTCAAGAAACGCAAATTCATCGATTATTTCCTGCTGTTTTTCTTTAATGGTCATCTTTTAACTATTTCTTTGTGCAAAGATAGCCAATTTTGTAAAGTTTTTTTATTGTGATGCTTTTTGGAAAACTTCCAGCAGTTTTACTTCTTCATTTTCCCAGCAGAGAAGTTCTGACGCTTTTTCCAATTCGTCTTGATATTTCCCCCTGCCTCTGTCCAAAACCAGAGTTATAGCCCTTGCAATACTTTCAGGCTGATGGTCTTTGATTATTTCCCCAACATTAAATTGTTCTTTGATTCTCTTCATTTCCGGAAAGTCTGCCAAAATCAAAGGGACTCTTGCCTGGATACAGTCTAATACCTTATTAGGCAGAGAGTATAAATAACTGTCTCCTCCATTTTCCTCAATACTCAATCCTGCATCTGCTAAAAGCGTTACCTTTCTTAAGTCCTCGGGTTTTAATTTCCCCAGAAACTTAACTTTATGTTGTAGATTTTCACGAATTACCAAATCTTCGAATTCTCTTTTTTGGGGACCATCACCCGCAATTTTAAAAATAACCCCTTCCAGACGGTGCATTGCCAAAATGGCTTTATCAATTCCCCTGAACGGATTTAGAGCGCCTTGATATAAAATGATCTTCGGATTATTTTCAGGGATTTGTAAGGTAAAACTGATTCTTTTTGGTGCATTCTGTACAACAACAGGGTTTACGTGATACCTTTTTTGAAACCACTCTGCATAACTTTTGCTTGCAGTGATCATCAATCTGATTTCAGGAAGAATTTTCTTTTCCAGGTATCGCCAGAGTTTTTGTGACATTTTGCCCTGAATTGCCGGCATCTCAGAAAAAATTTCATGACTGTCAAAAACCAGAGGAATCTTAAATTCTTTGGAGACAAGATAGTTAGGAAGCAATGCATCAACATCATTTGCATGCAGTATGGTGTTTTTATCCACTCTTTTCTTTAACGCTTGGTAAAGCTTCCAGTTGAATTCAAAATAGGCCGTTTTCAGGCTTTTTGACCTTAAAGGGATTCGTGAAAAAGGATAAGGCCTTTCCATTTCCTGGGCTCCTCCCCAGTCATTTCCTATAAGTTCTATTACATATCCGTTGTCATGCAAAGTCTTACAAACCTTCTCTATTCGCTGGTCTGTAAATAGGTTACTGAAAGCGGATGTAATTATTTTTTTTTTCATGAACTCTTCTTTCCTGCCATCAAATGATAAATTTGTATGAAACAGATTAGTCCATTAGGAATGATCACCGGCCAGAGCATTCCACTGTAGATACCATATATGACAAAACAAATACAGCCCACCATATTTACGATTCGTATTTTTCTTACATCTTTTAAAATAAAACTCAACACGATAAAAAGTGAAGCAGAATATCCGACGTAAGTAGCAATTTCGGGACTCATAAGAAAAATTTAAAGGAAACAAACTTAATCATTTTCAATAAGATAATAAAACTTTTTTCTGCCATAAAGTCATTTATTCATTTTTGGTAAAATATTTGTAATTTAGATAATGAATAAAAGATAATTCTATCTTTATTCTAATTGAGATATATTATGGATTATAAGTTTTCACAAGGTTTGAGCCAAGTGTTCAAACAAAGCAAAAATGAAGCTAAAAGGCTGAAAAGTGAATTTCTTAATACAGAACATCTACTTTTAGGTATTATAAAAACAGAAAACTCTGCAAAAGAAATCCTTCAAAACCTTAATGCCGATTTAACACAAATCAGAAGAAAAATTGAAACTCTAAATACAGCAAGTCTTAATCCTATTTCTGAGGAGGTAACAAATATTTCTTTCACTAAGATGGCAGATCATGCTGTTAAACGTGCAGAGTTAGAATGCAGACAATACAAAAGTAATGAAATTAATACCGTTCATTTGCTTTTAGGCATTCTTTATAAATATGAAGACCCCACCTCAAATATATTAGGAGCTTACGACATCGATTATGAAGGAGTTTCAAGAGAGTATCAAACAATGCTTAAAAATTCAGGGCAGGCACCTCAGATGAGCGCCTATGACGATGACGACGAAAGAGAAGATTTTGAGCAAATGAGAAAGCCTGCAGGAAATTTAGGTTCTGCAAAAAGCAAGACTCCTACATTAGATAACTTCGGTAGAGACCTTACTTCTTTGGCAAGAGATGGAAAATTGGATCCTGTTATCGGTCGTGAGAAAGAAATTGAGAGGGTTTCTCAGATTCTTTCTCGTAGAAAGAAAAACAATCCGCTTCTTATCGGGGAACCTGGAGTTGGTAAATCAGCTATTGCTGAAGGTCTGGCTTTAAGAATTCAGCAGAAGAAAGTTTCAAGAGTTCTTTTTGGTAAAAGAGTCATCACTCTGGATCTGGCAAGTTTAGTTGCCGGAACAAAGTATCGTGGTCAATTCGAAGAAAGAATGAAAGCCATTATGACGGAGTTGGAGAAAAACCGCGATGTCATCTTATTTATCGATGAGCTTCATACCATTGTTGGTGCCGGAAGTTCTACGGGAAGTTTGGATGCATCCAATATGTTTAAACCAGCATTGGCAAGAGGTGAAATTCAATGCATTGGAGCCACTACTCTGGATGAATACCGTCAGTATATTGAAAAAGACGGAGCTCTGGAAAGAAGATTCCAAAAAGTAATGGTAGAGCCAACCAATATTGATGAAACCATTCAGATTTTAAATCAGATCAAAGATAAGTATGAAGAACACCACAATGTTGTTTATACACCGGAAGCGATATTAGCTTGTGTCAATCTGACATCAAGATACATTACCGACCGTTTCTTACCAGATAAAGCGATTGATGCAATGGATGAAGCAGGTTCACGTGTCTATATTAAAAACATGAAAGTGCCTACTGAAATCATTGACTTCGAAAAGAAAATTGAAGATATTAAAGAACTGAAACAGAAGGCTGTAAAAGCTCAGGATTACCTTGAGGCAAGAAAGCTGAAAGATGAAGAGGAACGTCTTCAAATGGAGCTTAATGCGGCTCAGGATCAGTGGGATAAAGATGTAAAAGAGAAAAAAGAAACCGTAACTGAAGAAAATGTTGCAGAAGTGGTTTCTATGATGAGTGGTGTTCCTGTAACTAAAGTTGGTAAGAATGAGCTTGATAAATTAGCTCAGATGGATAACAACCTGAATGGAAAAGTAATCGGTCAGGAAGACGCTGTAAGAAAAGTAGTTAAAGCTATTCAAAGAAACAGAGCCGGTCTTAAAGATCCAAACCGTCCTATTGGAACATTTATCTTCCTTGGAACAACAGGTGTTGGTAAAACTGAGCTTGCCAAAGTAATGGCCAGAGAACTTTTTGATTCTGATGAAGCATTGATCAGAATTGATATGAGTGAATATATGGAGAAATTCGCAGTATCAAGACTAGTAGGTGCGCCTCCGGGATACGTTGGGTATGAAGAAGGTGGTCAGCTGACTGAAGCCGTAAGAAGAAAACCTTATGCTGTGGTTCTTTTAGATGAGATTGAAAAAGCCCACCCTGACGTATTTAATATCCTTTTACAAATTTTGGACGAAGGACATGTTACAGACAGCTTAGGCAGAAAAATTGATTTTAGAAATACCATTATTATCCTGACTTCAAATATCGGTACAAGAGATCTTAAAGATTTCGGAGATGGAGTTGGATTTGGAACTTCTGCTAAAAAATCAAATTCAGATACCAGAGCGAGAAGTACCATCGAAAATGCACTTAAAAAAGCATTTGCTCCTGAGTTCTTAAACAGAATTGACGATATTGTAATCTTCAACTCTCTTGAGCAGGCTGATATCAAGAAAATCATTGATCTTGAGTTGAACAAACTTTACAACAGACTTGAAAAATTAGGATATAAAGTTGATTTAACTGATGCAGCAAAAGACTTTATTTCCGAAAAAGGATGGGATAAAGATTTTGGAGCAAGACCACTGAAGAGAGCTATCCAGAAATATATTGAAGATTTATTAGCTGAAATGCTGGTAAATAAGCAATTAAACGAAGGAGAAACTATTGTCCTGGATGTTAACGAAGCAAAAGACGGGTTAACAGGAAAAGCCCACAAAACTAAAAAGACGACTGAAAAGTCTTCACAATAAAAAGTAATTTTGTTAAGAAAGAAGCATCGGGAATTCCCGATGCTTTTTTTATTTCGTTATATTCTGTTTCAGACTAAAGCCCGATCACAAAACCAATATTAGGAACTAAACCACTCGAGAAAATACTTGACCGCTCTTTATATAAAACATTATACATCAAGCCTAATTGCATAAAAGAATTTCCTCCTATCCTTTGCATATACCCTCCGCCCAGATAAAGAGCACTTTCTTGTCTGTTATCCTTATAACCATAGTATTTATCTTTATAATCGATGAAATAATGCTGGAAATTACCTCCTAAATAAAATGATCTTGCGAAATAGTAATTGACAAAAGGCCCTACTCCAAACATTGTTGATCTATAAAAATCTGAAGTCTGCCATGAAATACTCCCTATCACTCCTGCTTCCAGGTCATTGGTAACCATATACCCTACTCTTGGAGCTGCCTGAAGTGAAAACGAACTGTTACTACCAAAGCCTAAGCCAATACCTCCACCGAATGTCCACCGGTTTGTTTCTGTTATGGGAGCACCAACCGAAACCTGAGAAAATACAGGCAGCGAAAGGATCAGCAATAATGGAATAAATAATTTTTTCATATGCAGTTAATTAATTGTTTTTAAGGATTATATGGAATCGATTATCTTCATAAGACTTTTATATTTAATCCAATCCATGATGATTTCATATAATATCGTTTTTATCAATGTTTAAAATTATAACTTTTTTTGCGAATAGGATTATCGTAATTTTGCACCCGTTAAGATAGAGATAAAAATTCTATCAAAAATATTATGAAAGTAGTTGTAGGATTATCAGGAGGTGTAGATTCCAGCGTTACAGCATATTTGCTGCAACAGCAGGGTCATGACGTTGTGGCATTGTTTATGAGAAACTGGAATGATGCTTCCGTTACACTGGAAGATGAATGCCCATGGATCGAAGACAGTAATGACGCGCTGATGGTAGCTCAGAAATTAGGAATCCCTTTTCAGGTTATCGATATGAGCGAACTTTATAAAGAGCGAATTGTTGACTATATGTTTGCTGAATACCAAAAAGGGAGAACTCCCAACCCCGATGTTTTATGTAACAGAGAGGTTAAGTTTGATGTTTTTATGAAAACAGCGATGTCTTTAGGTGCTGACAAAGTGGCTACGGGACATTATGCAAGAGTGAATTCTACTTTTGACGAAAACGGAAAAGAAGTTTTTCATCTCTTAGCAGGACAAGATAACAACAAAGATCAGTCTTATTTTCTTTGTCAGCTCAACCAGGATCAATTGTCAAAAGCATTGTTTCCAATTGGAGAACTGACTAAACCTCAGGTAAGAGAAATTGCTAAGGAGATAGGCCTGGTTACTGCAGATAAAAAGGATTCTCAGGGATTATGCTTTATCGGTAAAGTAAGTCTTCCTCAATTCCTTCAACAACAATTGAAACCAAACGAAGGCGAAATTGTAGAAATTTTTAAAGATTCTCCACTTTTCTCACAGGAAACACCTTCATTTTCTTCCAAAGAAGAAGAACTCGAGTTTTTATCTCAAAAAGTCAATTATAAAAAATCTGACGGAAAAGTAATCGGAAAACATCAGGGAGCTCAATTTTTTACGATCGGACAAAGTAAAGGCCTTGGTATCGGCGGACATAAAGAAAGCTGCTTTATCGTGTCGAGAGATATGGAAAACAACATCATCTTCGTAGGTGAAGGACACAGCTTTCCAGGGTTACATAAAAAAGCTTTGAAAATTGACAACTCCGAACTTCACTGGGTTCGTGAAGACCTGCGACTTAATAATGGGGAGTCCATGGAAGTAATGGCCAGATTCCGCTATAGACAAGGATTACAAAAAGCAGTTATTTATCAGTTTGAAAATGCATTTTATATGGAATTTGAAGAGCCTCAGTCTGCTATCGCCGAAGGGCAGTTTGCCACCTGGTATATTGATGATGAGCTTTTAGGAAGCGGAGTGATCGCATAAGTCTTTGTAGCCTGTTTTCAGAATTATGCTAGAAAGAAAAATTAAAATAGTATATCGATAAACCCGAAACCAATGGCTTCGGGTTTATCTTTTATATTCTCGGAAGGATATTCCTTCTATTATTTAATTAAATGAGTCTAAATAATTGTCTGGCAATATTTTTCCCAGATCTTAACACTCTATTTTAAGAATAAAACAGATCAATAAAAAACTTAAAAATCCAGAATACAAGCTCCATGATTTACGTTTTATTTTATAAGTACATGTTAGTTAAGAGCTGATGCTCTATTGAAAATTAGCTTACCAGCCAATCTTTAAAATCCTTAACCCGGTCTCTGCTTACCGTAATCTCCTCTTTTGGCTGAAATTCAAGTTCTACTTTATAATTGGGTGAAGTATGAATATTCTTAATATAATCGGAATTGATAATAAACTGTCTGTTTACCCGAAAGAATTTACTCTCTTCCAATAACTCCTCCAGCTCGTCTAAAGTAAAGTCTGACGGATATGAACGTTCTTGTGTCTGCAAGTAAACAATTTTATTCTCGCTATAAAAACAACTTACTTCGTGAGTCTGGATAATTTTCAGGTTATATCCAATTTTAACCAGAATTCTGGAAAGCGTGGTTTTATCTTTTTTAATTAGCTGCTTAATTTCCTGTGAGCTGACCGAGTTATCCGCAGGAAGAAATGATTGATATTTTTCAATAGCCCCGGCCAGATCCTCTTCAAGAATGGGTTTTAATAAATAATCGATACTATTTAATTTAAAAGCTTTTAGAGTATATTGGTCAAAAGCAGTAGTGTAGATAATAAATCCTTTGGTAGGAACTTTTTCAAAAATATCAAAGGACAAACCGTCGCCCAAAACAATGTCGGAAAAGATTAATTGAGGATGTTCATTTTCCGAAAACCAAGTTACCCCTTCTTCTACTGATTCGATTTTAGCCACTACCTCTATTTCAGGAAAAATACTTAGCATTCGTTCTAATTTCCTTGAGGCAGGTCTTTCATCTTCAATAATGACAGTTTTGATCATCGAATAAGGGTTTTAGTTTTAAAAATCAGAAAATAAAATTAGATAAAAGAATCCAAATTGTAATTAAAATTTAGGCTTACTTTTATTCAGCTCTTTATTTAAAATATCACGCTCCCAATCAGAGTCGAAGATGAATAGCCTAACAGCTCTTACCGTCAGAATAATTCCCCAGATCGCCAGGATTATTGATCCTTGAAATAATGAAAGTTCAATTTTTCCATGTTCAAATAGATCATTGAAAAATAAAATTCCTGAAATAATTCCAAACCACATAAGGCTTTTATAAAAACGTTTCAGCTGTCTAACTCTTTCGTAAGCCTGCTGATATTCCGGTGTGTTATTAAAGTGTTTTTCCATGATTTCTTTTTTCATCTTCCATTAGTTCTTTTATTTTTCTTTCTTCCCAGTCTCTTCCAATCCCGAAAACAGTAGCAGCGTGGGCTGCAAGACCAACTCCCCATCCCAGCATTGGCCAATAGAACCATAAGTGTCCGGGAGATGTTAAAAGGTTTAAGGCAAGTAAAAAAGGAATGACAAGACAATAAGAGGTAAGATTCCCATAAAAGCTTTTTAGTTCCTTTACTCTCTTTGTGGCTTTTTCATAAGCCAAATTTTCTTTACTGAATGATGTGGTTTCCATAATTTTAATTGTTTTTGATTTTGTTAAGTCAAATGTAGGTCGAAAAACACCCTCAATCAATTATATATTACCGAATGGTCAATTATCTGTTCTGAGTTGTAAAAATCCCGGCTTAACTGAAATTAGAGTTTTCATTTTTTAATTCTCTTCTTTCTTAATGACCATGGATACTTAAGAAAAATGATTATATGTAATGTCTTCTCTCCTTTTATTAATAGATAAATGGAATCAGTTTCTTCGTTACTTTTCTGTATTCAACATATTCATCTCCAAACTGTTCAATAAGCGTCTGTTCTTCTATTTTAATCCTATAGCTAAACGCCAAAAATGGAGGGATAAAAGCAAATAATAAAGAAACCCAATTATTTAAGAACAATCCTAATCCCAGGAAAGTTAATAGGGAAAATGCATATGATGGGTGTCTGATGTATTGATAAAAGCCTTCTTTTTTAATTTTATGATCTTCTCGTATGGTCACATCTACTGTAAAATATTTTCCTAAAGACCTGATAATAATTAACCTGAAGATAATACCCAAAAGTATAAAAGCTTCCCCCAGATAGAAAATCCAGGCAGAATGAGCGATCGGAATATCGAAAATATGCGAAGCCGTAACTGCAGCGAAAATCGACAAAATAATAACCAACCAGAGCACGCTGAGTGTCGATTGGTCTTTTTTCTGATCCTTATCTCCTGATTTCAATTTCTGCTTGTAAATGATTTCGCTGAGAAACCATACTCCCATAGAGATATAAAATAAGATTTGTAAGTTCATAGTTGTTGTTTTTAGGTGAGGGCTAAAAGGCGAATTGGCTAAAGTGAAAAATCGTAAAATCGCGGAATCGTAAAATTGATAGAGCCTTTTTGCGACTTCGCAAATCAGCGATTCTACATTTTGGTAATTTTACAGTTCTACTTTCTGTTTTTTTGTTTGTTCATGATTTCCTGAATTTTCTTCTCTTTCCAGTTTTCTCCTATTCCAAAAACCCGGAATGCATGGGAAATTATTCCTATCCCCCAACCCAGCATTGGAAAATAAAACCAAAGGCTTTTGGGCGATGTGATAAGGTTGATGATAATCAAAAACGGGATAATAACGCAATATGAAATCAGATTAGAATAAAAGCTTTTTAGTTCTTTTACCCGTTTTCTGGCTCTTTCATAATACTCATCTTCATCTTCCGGTTTAACACTGAAAATATTATGCTTACCTGATAGAACCGGAAGCTTTACTTTAAAATAATCTTCTGATTTTTCTATAAAAACATTTCTTTTTGTAAGCAAGGAATAACGTTGAACAATATTGGCCAATCCAATCCCTGCACTTTCTTTCATCTGCTCTCTAACCTGTAGATTATTTTCAATACATAACGTATTATTTTCAGAAAAAATTCGGATCATTAGGGGTTTCGAAAATGTAGCAAAATTATGCTTAATACAGTTTTCTAAAAGAAGCTGCAAAGAAAGCGGGACCACATATCTTTTATAATCTTCAGTCTGAACATCAAAAATAAAATCTACACTGTCTTCAAATCTCGTTTTCAGGAGTTCACAATACGTCTTTGCAAATTCTATTTCATCTTCCACAGTAACCAGCTCTTTATCTTTTTGTTCTAAAACATACCTGTAAATCTTTGACATTGAAGCAGTAAACTTCTGAGCCTGCTTTGGATTTTCATCAATTAATGAGCTTAAAACATTCAGAGAATTGAAAAGAAAGTGCGGATCAAGTTGATTTTTAAGGCTCTCAAACTGAGCGTTCGCAGATTTCGCTATAAGTTTTTGTTCTACAACTTCTTTTTTGGATGTCTTTTTAAGCTCTTCCATAAATCCTTTAGCATGAAGAAATGCTGAGATCAGGAGAGCAACATTTATAGTAAACCAATTGATATAGTTATATTTTCCTGAGAAAAATTGTTCTGTAGTAGCTGCTCTCTGAATGAGAACAAAATTGATATAATTACAAAAATAAACCAATATAAAGTTTAAAATTATAATGGATATAATGCTTAAAACAGCTCTTTTATTCGTTGCTTCTGACCATGGAACTTGTTTGTTAAGAAAATTATTAAGCAATCCATTTCCTCCACCCAATATAACAGAATAAACGAAAGAAATAAGTATGGTATATAGGAAGTTCTCCATATTCTTTTCTGATGTAAAGGCAAAAAAGAAAAGCATAGAGACGGCAAGAGATACCCAAACTAATGTTATAAAGTTCTTACGTTTCATAATCGGTTTTCTTGGTTCAAAATTAGCTTATATTAAATGTATCCAAAACTATTTTTTACCGAGAGGTTACATTTTGGATCCGAATCGTAAAATAAAAGTCTTCCGGATGGGGGAGACTTTTATTGGATTTCATTAATTTTCACTTTTATTTGGTTTCCTGTTTGGTTTCCTGGCTTATGAAATATTCCGCTTCCTCTCTGCCCCAGTTCGGATCTAATGGAGACTTCGGTGTATAAGCATTAAATTGCGCCAATGCTTTTTTAAACAATTCCATCCCTTTTGTTTTACTTCCTCCAAATTGCTCCGGAGTGAAATAAACATCTTCAGCTTTGATCAAAGCAACTCTTGGATTTGCAGGATCTAATTTTTCAGCAATACTCATTTCTTCTGCTGCCTTGATTCCATCAGTCATATATCTTTGCTGTGGGTTGACCATCATCCTTAGAGAAGAAGCCATTTTTCTTAGCAAATGAATCTCTGCATTATCACCTCCCGCAAGATTTTGAGCTGTTGCAAGGTATTTTTCTGCCTGTGCTGCTACAGCATCAAGATCTTGTGTTTGCCCATCTCTCATCATCACTCTTCCTTTTTGAATGTAAGAAAAAGCAGCATAGTAACTTGGAAGCCATTTTCCACTTTCTTTACTTCCTATTCTTTCGAAATCATTAGCTAAGGCCTGAAAATCATCTCCGGTCTTACAGCTTGCGATTTTTGCGATTTTCTCGGTCATGATTTTTTCGTAAGCAGACTGAGCAAAAGCAGTTAAGCTCATAAAAGCTAAAGCAAAACTTAATACGTATTTTTTCATAATTTTTTTATTTTTTTGGTTAGTTATTTTTGTTTTGAAAGATATGTATTTAACTCTTTATTTGATTCAAGGCAAAGTTTTTTTATTCTCTGTGTTTATAAATTATTATTAATAGCATCCTGGGTTTTATCCACCCCAAAGCTGATAAATGCACCTACAAAAACGAATGTATTAACCGGGGGAACCACAGCAGAACTTCTTGCTCCATTCTGTGAGAAATTGTATCCGTATATATTTTTTGTTCCTAAAACGTTTGAAACACTTAACACAAATACCATAAACGCTTTGGCATCTTTTTTACCAAGATTCGGAAGGTAATTAAAACTTAAATTAAGTGCATTATAATCTTTTAACCGCCCTTCATTTCTGGTATAATTTACCATTTCACCACTCACATCTTTAGTAGCGATATCATAATAAGGGCGGCCTTTTGCATACGTGTATGATAGATTTACCCCCAGTTTCCATTCCGGAATAAATCGTTTGGCAACCGCTGAAAGAGTATGCTCTGAAGCAAAATTGGGTTTCAAACTGACTGGATAGTTCATAAAATCCCTTTTCGAATCTAAAAATGAATAACTGATCCAGTAATCGATATTTTCAAAGGTCTTCTTATCTCTCCAGAATAGCTCCAATCCTTTCGCATATCCATATCCGTTATTATTAACTGCAGATTGTACCGGTTGGTTCTGACCGCTTACATTAGCAATATTCTTAACTTTTATCAGATCATCATATTTTTTATAAAATGCTTCAAGTCTCAAACTTCTGCCATCACTTGTTCTTTGAACCTGAAAAATATAATGTTGGGATTTCTGAAAGTCTAAATCAGCAGGACCGTTAATATATTTACTTTCCGGATTCTGATAAAAAAGTCCATAAGCAAAGGATGTCGTCCAGTCTTTAGCCAATCGGTAAGCTAATGCTAATCGGGGAGCAATATTGCTTTTATTGAGAAAAGATGAATTTTCTGCTCTTACCCCTATTTTAGCAGAAAAATGATTGCTAAATCCTAAATCCGTTTCTGCAAACACAGACGAGATTAAATCTTTATAGCTTTTATTAACATTCTCAAAATTAAGTTTTTCTTCCGCATTATTTAATTCAATTCCTCCCCGCACCGCACTGATCTTATTAATTTTTCTTTCCAGAACCGCTTTAAAATTGATATAATTTCCATCAGTCAAAAGGCGTGTTTTATCCGACTCCTGATCATGAGTTTCTGTAGAAAAATTAAGATCTGATTTATTGTATGAATAAGATGCAGCAGTATTTAGAAGATATCTTCCGAATTTTTGCTTGAATGATAGATTATGATAGGTATTTTTCCCTTTTAACCGTACTAAGGCAAAATCATATCCCGGTTCCAGACTTTCTGATTTAACTCCCATTTTGTTGGTATCAAACATTCCGTAGTATTTGAAAAACACTCCGGATTTTGTTTTGATTCTGAAGTTTGCATCTCCGTTAAGCCCTTGGGGGGCATCTATAAAATCGGTATTAAAATCAAATACATTTTGCATCAGACTTAAAAGAGAATATCCTAAAGTAGCTCCATAAGAATGATTTTTATCTTCACTTAGCTTTTGAAAACCTCCGCTTAAAAAAATTGGAGAAATTCCCAAATCATAAGAGCTCTGATCCGGTAAATCTACACTTTCCAACATTAATGCTCCAGAAAGTGCCTGCCCATACAAAGCTGAATAACCACCACTTGAAAATACATTTCCTTTAAAAAGAGAAGTATTAAAACGGTCCCTTCCTGCAATTCCCGGAACAGAATTGGAAAAATAATTATTGATCAAGCTTCCGTCCATGAAAATCTTGAATTCAGTTCCAGTACCTCCTCTGATAAACAACCCTTCCGTCTCCCCTACTTTCTGTACTCCCGGAAGATAATTCAAGGCAGAAGAAATCTGTCCGTCCGCCCCTGCTGTTGTATAAATATCAATAGGCGTCAGGAGAGCTGTCGCTCGCTTTTTATCACTCGCTTCTATAGAGCCGGCAGAAATGACCACGGCATCAATTTCATTGATTTGCTCTTTTAATTCTGCATTGACGCTTATATCCTGGTTTTCAATGAGAATCTGCTTTTCAACATCATTATATTTAGGATGGGTAAATGTGAGCACATGGTTTCCTTTTTCTGATGTTTCAAAGGAAAAATTTCCATTAGCATCCGTGGTTGCTCCGTCATAAGTATCTTTTAGTGTGACATTGATTTCACTCACGCCCTTATTCCGGTAAGTTACTTTCCCCGTAATTTTTACCTGAGCGAAGATTGTTGCAAATGATAGTAAAGCAATAAGAAATAATAGTTTCTGTATCTGCATTTTCATGGTAGTTAATTTTCGAATCAAAAATACTACTGAAATGCATGTGAATGAAAAAAATATTACTGAAAGGTATACTTTAAATGCTGAATCGCAAATTAATCGGTAGAAATACAAATAAATAAACAATTTTCTGTTTTAGATATTCTTTAAAATGTAGAACAACACATCTCAAAAAGGAATGATTTTTGCATCAAGTCTCTTTAATAATGGATTTCTCAAAACAAATCCGAATCATCAAGCGTTTTAAAAAATTATGTCTAAATTTATGTAATCATAAAAAATCACTTAAAATCATTTCAAAATGAACGTACAAAAATTAGTATTATTAACAGGATTTGCGTTATTTGCTGTTTCTTGCGGAACAGCAAAAACGTATATGGTGAACGCTAAAAGCGGAACTCAGACAGGTGGGACTGCAAAGTTCACGCAAAAAGGAGACGAAGTTATCATGAAACTTGATGTAACCAATCTAACTCCGGGTATCCACGCTGTACATATCCACGAAAAAGGAGATTGCTCTGCTGCTGACGGAACTTCTACAGGAGGACACTGGAATCCGGCTAAAGATGATCACGGAAAATGGGGAGCTGAACATTTCCACATGGGAGATATCGGTAACTTAGTAGCAGATCAGACAGGAACAGCAACACTAACTTTCAAAACAACCAAGTGGTGTCTTGGATGTGCAGATGAGTCTAAAAACATTATCGGAAAAGGGCTTATCGTACATGCAGATAAAGATGATTTCCATACCCAGCCAACAGGAAATGCGGGTGGAAGAGTAGGATGTGTAGAAATTAAATAAACGATCAAATCTTACAATAAAAAAAGACTGCTTAATGAATAAGCAGTCTTTTTTTGTTCTTGTTTTATTTATCAGAAAAAGTGTCTTTCGGCATATCCAGCGTTCTTATCGGATAAGGAATATTGACATTATTTTCCCTGAACTTTTTCAAAACAGCCTTCCTTATTCCACTTCGGATAGAAGGTTGTTTAAAAAGATTTTTAGAGTTATAATACATTTTCATATCCAGAGAACTATCCCCGAAATTTTCCAGCCTTACCACCGGTGGAGGATCATTCAGCACTTCTTCGTGTTCCAAAGCTGCTTCTTTCATAAGTTTTTCAACCAAATCAAGATCGGAATCATAATGCACTCCGACATTAATATCAAAAGATACGATTTCGTCATTATGGGAAAAATTAACCAGCTTATCTTTTGTCAGAATTGAGTTAGGAAAAATAATATTCTTATTATCTCTTGTAAGCACAGTAGTCGTTCTCATTTTAATTTCCTGTACCTTTCCAATGGTTCCATCAACATCAATGATATCTCCAGCCTGTATGGTTCTGTCAAATAAGATAATAACCCCGGAAATAAAGTCTAAGAATAAGTTTTGAAGACCTAATCCAATACCCACCAGTATTGCTCCGGAACCTACCAGTAAAGGAGAGATATTGACACCCAGCATTTTCATTGCCAAAAAGAAAATTACGATGACAATAAGATAATGGAGTATTTGTGCAAAGGCAAACTTCTTTCCAAAATCCAGTTTCTCTGATTTGTAAATAAACCGCCTCGCAAATTTTGAAATAAAAAATCCCAGAATTATAATAATTAAGGCTCCCAGAACCTCATAGACCGTCAAATTGTATTTCCCCAAAGAGAAGATCTGGTACTCCAGAATCTCTTTGAAGGTCACGCTTACATTTTCTTTAATGTTTTTAACTTCATCATTCATTGTGGTGTTTTTTGTGTGTTTTATAAAAAAATATCCGGACAAAAAAGCCGGGTATTGTAAGTTATGATTTTACATTCATGTCTGCAATGATATTCATGGCTTCCTGAAGATAGGTATCTTTTTTAAGATTTTTGATCCACATTTCAGATTTCTTCTTAAATGCTTCATCCTTTTTCTCTCTTTCAACTTCACTTGGATACATCGTGAACTGAAGCCCGTTTACAAACTTAGTCAATGCTTTAAACTTTTCAATCTGAGCTTTTCGCTGTTTCATTACTTCATTAAATTTAGTAATATTTAAAGTAATGGTTTCTTCTTTATCCAGCTTCTCTCTCCATTGAGCAGATTCCAATAACAATTGGTAGTTTGCATTTTTAGCCATCCTATCAGCACTTGCTTTCTCCAGTGCTTGGATATTGAAATAATTTAATTTCTGGAACTGTGTTCCCGGAATCTTGTCCCAAGCTAATGCAAAGTCATCATATCGCTCTCCTATCTCAGCATAGGTAAAGAAATCCTTCATCTGGATATCGGAAACAATTCCTTTTCTCTGTGTAGATTCTCCGGTAATTCTGTAAAACTTCTGAATCGTAAGCTTTAATGATCCGAAATCATCTTCTGTATTTAAAAACCTGTTCAGATCTACAAAAGTCTGTACCGTCCCTTTTCCAAAAGACTGAGGAGAACCGATGATCATAGCTCTACCATAATCCTGCATTACTCCTGCTAAAATTTCTGATGCAGAGGCTGAAAGCTCATTTTGCATAATAACCAATGGCCCCGTCCAGATCGGCGTTTCATTCTTATTTTTTAAAGTCTGGATTTTACCGTTACCGTCTTTAACCTGAACGTATGGCCCTGCATTCATAAACAGTCCCATAATATCTCCAACTTCCGTTAATGAACCCCCACCATTATTTCTAAGGTCTAGAACAATTCCTTCTATATTCTGCGCCTTAAGCTTTATAATTTCGTTTTTAATATCATCTGAAGCATTTCTTCCTTTAGAATCTTCGAAATCAGCATTAAAGCTCGGTAAATTAATGAATCCATATTTCTTTCCGTTAGGAGAATTCACTACGATACTTCTTGCAAAAGTATCCTCAATAGCTACTTCTTCACGGATCATGGTAACTTCTTTAATACTTCCGTCTTTTTTCTGAACCGTTAGCGTTACCGGAGTTCCTTTTTGTCCTCTGATTAATCTTACGGCTTCATCAGAAAGCATTCCAACAACATTTACGGCATCATCTTTTGGCTTAGACTTTACTTTAAGAATTTTATCCCCTTCCGAAAGTTGCTTAGACTTCCACGCCGGAGCACCAATCGTTAAAGCGCCTAAATACAGATTTCCTTTTTTCTCCTGGATAATAGCCCCGATACCTATGACCTTTCCGGCAAACTGAGTATCAAAGTCTTCTTTATCTTTTGGAGAATAATAGTTGGTATGTGGGTCAAAAACCTCAGTATATGCATTCATATACACTGTAAACCAATCCATTTTCTTTCTTTTCTTAAACCTTGTAAAAGTTTCTTTAACCAAGTCTTTTACTTCGTCGGTAGCTTTTAGCCTTTTTTGTTCTGGTGTAAGAATTTTAAGCTTAATAGTATCCTTTAAATTATATTTTTGTACCGAGTCTTTTTTCTCTTTTTGAGCCTCTTCCTTACTATTCATAGACTCGATTTCCTGAAGGATATTGTATTTGATAAACTTTTTCCACTCATTGTACTGTTCTTGTTTATTCGCAGGAACTTTTTTGAGTTTTGGCTCCAGAGTAAGCGTTTCATCTTCTTCTAAGCTGATCGGTTTACTAAAGATGTCCTGAGTAATCTGATCAATTTCATCTACTCGTTGGTATAATCTATCAATGGTAAGTTTATAGAAAGTTAGATCTCCCAGGTTCAGATAATCATCCAGCTTTGTTTCATGTTTGCTGAATTCATCCATATCCGACTGAAGGAAGTATCTTTTTGCAGGATCTACCAATTCAAAATAATGCTTGTAAACATCTTTAGAGTAAGCATCGTTTATGGGTTTCGGGCTATAATGCAAATAAGAAAGTGTATTCTTTACGCTCACCATGATTGTCTGCATCTTTTCATCGTCATTCTTAGGCGAGTTGAAACAAAACATTAGACTTGTCAATGGAATTAGGAGTAAAAATTTATTGAGTTTAAAATTTTTCCACATAAATCTGTAATGTATTTTATTATATTTTTTTTAATGTATCTTAAATTAGTAGTACTATTTAAATTACTGTTACAAACTATCAAATTTAATACCTTATTTACAAATATCGGATAGTTTTGAGTATTTTTGTTAAAATTAAAATAATTTTATGGAAAGACCACTTATTCTGGTTACTAATGATGATGGAATTACAGCACCTGGTATCAGAAATCTTGTCAATTTTATGAACGAAATCGGAGAAGTAATTGTAGTAGCTCCCAACTCCCCTCAAAGTGGAAAAGGGCATGCGATTACAATCAATTCTACCTTAAGTTACGAAGAAGTAAACCTGGAAGGTCCACAAACGGATTTTTCTTGTAGTGGAACACCTGTAGACTGTGTAAAAATGGCTCTTGACAAAATTCTGACAAGACGACCTGATATCGTAGTTTCAGGAATTAACCACGGAGCTAACTCATCCATTAATGTAATCTATTCAGGAACCATGTCCGCTGCCGTAGAAGCAGGAGTGGAAGGAATTCCAGCTATTGGATTTTCATTGCTTGACTTCAGCTGGGAAGCAGATTTTACTCAGGCAAAAGAATATATCCAAAATATCGTTAGAAGAACCCTGGAAAATCCAATGCCTAAAGGAATTGTCCTTAACGTCAATATTCCAAAACTTCCTGCAGAAGAAATAAAAGGAATTAAAGTTTGTAAGCAGGCTCAGGCAAAATGGGAAGAAAGTTTTGATGAAAGGGTAAATCCGCATGGAAAGAAATATTACTGGCTAACAGGTTATTTCAATAATATGGATGAATCTGAAGATGCTGATGAAACCGCATTAGCTAACGGATACATCTCTATTGTTCCTGTTAAGTTTGATATGACCGCGTATGAATATATGAAAACATTAGAAGAAGTAATGAATTTTGAGTAATGTATCAGAAATTAGACAACCCTGTTTATCATTCACTTAATGAGTTTCATAAAAAGTTTTGCTTAAACTTTGGAAGCTCTAAATTTTATGACCCTGCAGTTGCCGCTTTTGGAGGAGCATCAGACATTGGACAAGAAAAAGATATCACAGATTATGCTAAGATCTGTGATGATTTTCTCATCTTCGGGGAAAAACCTGATTGGACCAAGGCAGAACTATCCCGCCTGGTTTGTGATCAGTATGTTCTTCAAAATAGAATAGAGCTCGATCTTACAGAAGATATTGTTCTTTTAAAAGAAGAAAACTATCCGGAACTTATTGATTTTATCAAAAAATTCTATCCGTACTACTTCAAAAACAGAACACCTGAACTAGGCCGTTATTTTGGAATTTTCAAAGACCATAAACTGGTTGCCGTAACAGGTGAAAGAATGCAAATGGATAATATGACCGAAGTTAGTGCCGTCATCACAGATATCGATTATCTTGGAAAGGGATACGCAAAGCAACTTGTTGCTTTTGTATCCGGAAAAATCTTTGATGATAATAAAACGCCTTTCCTCCATGTTGCAGAAACAAATACCGGAGCTAAAAAGCTCTACGAAAAGTTAGGTTTTGATCACAGAGGAACCATCAATTTATGGGGTGTAAAACAATAGTTTTCACCCCCTTTTTTATTTTTATTGATTTGAGATTTTAAGATTGACAAGCCAAATCAAAAAAGCACTTTATCTTCTTTTCTCAGTTCTTCAAGGTATTCTTTTTTTCCATCCCTGTAGAATAGATTCATTGTTTCAAAAGGAATCAGTTTCAAATCTTTATTCACAATATGAACGCATGATTTCTTGACTGCTCTCACATCAAAATCATGAGCATCCATAAAGTTCATAATGATAATTCTAAAGAGATTGTCATAATCCAGATTCGGAGCAGAAACTTCAGGAAGACAGCAGAGTAGCTGATTCACTTTAGGCTTAACTTTATCCACGGAAATTCCTGTACTGAAGATATCCAATAACTGCATTTGAAGTCCTGCATCCTGCTCATATACAATTGTATTCCTGGATTCGTTATTTAGGAGATCTGCAGGATTAATGTATCGGGTTAAAGGGATAATTTCACCTTCAAGTTTCAATATATATCCCATAGCTAAAGCATCCGGATTACATGGAACCGGAATAATATCATCAGAATTTAACGCCGGATACTGATTGAGAATTTCTTGCCTTACCTCTGTAAGCGTTATTTTCTCTTGTGCTGAATCGTCACGGTTTCTTCCTGCAATTTCAACAGGTTGAAAAGTAATACCCCTCACACATTTCTGTTTTAAAGCAAATTCAATGATTTTTCCGATCTCATCAATATTCTTATCCTTCTGTAGGACAATAACTAAAGTCGTGGAAAGATTAAGCTCATTGAGCTTCTGTAATGCTTTCATTCGGATATCCGTAAGATCCTTTCCTCTGAAATCTTTTAAAACTTCAGGTTTAAAGGAATCAAATTGAAGATAAATCTCAAATTCCGGGGCATAGGTCGCCAATTTTTCAGCAAAACCAGGATCATTTGCTATTCTTACACCATTCGTATTAAGCATCAGATGCTTGATCGGTTTCGATTTCGCAATATCCATAATTTTAAAGAACTCCGGATGTATCGTAGGTTCTCCCCCACTGATTTGAACAACGTCCGGCTCTCCTTCATTTTTTACGATGACGTCAAACATAGCCTCAATTTCTTCAAGGCTTCTGTGGCTTCCATAATGAGGAGAAGACATAGCGTAACAAGTCGGACAGGTAAGATTACAGCGATCCGTCACTTCAACAATAGAAAGACAGCTATGCTGCTCATGATCTACGCAAAGCCCACAGTCATAGGGACAGCCATATTCTACGTCTGTTCCAAAATGTAGAGGCATTTCCGAAGCCTTATTATAATTTCTTATGTTTTTGTAATAATGAACATCAGATGCAATCTTAGTTTTAAAAAAACCATGATCCGGGCATCTTTTTGTCATAAAAACAGCTTCCTCTTCAATAATAATCTTAGCTCCTACTCTCTTCAAGCATTCAGGACAAAGACTAATGGTATAGTCGTAATAAGTATAATTTCTTACAGGCATAATTTCAGTTTAAAATCCTCCTCCACAAATATATCCGCTTATTAAACCACACATCAGCAAACTGATAATCATGGTTTGTATAAATTGTTTTTTTGAAAATTTCCTTCCATCTTTTAACTCGTAAATGAATTTGACAAATACGGTAATGATTAAAGAAATAAATAATGCTCCAAAAATAATGATCGCAATGATCATAGCTACTAGTCCTACAAAATTGCCGCCTTCTAAAAGAGTTAAAGGTTTCATTTTCAAATATTTTTAATATGAGTTTAAAGGTTGGGTGCTTTTTATTTTATAAATGTAGTAAATAATTACACATATACACAGCAATTGAATCGTTCCCAGATTTCCTACAATTTCTACCCGTGGCTTTATAAAATCAAGAAAGAATCTAAAGGTAAAATAACTGAGCATAAAAAGCTGAAATATAAAACCGGACGGATATATTCGTTTATTCTGTATCTTCTTTAAAACAAACCATAATCCTATTAAAAATACAATTTCATACAATGCAACCGGATGTCTCAAATAGGAGTCCCCCAGATGCATTCCAAAAACAGAATCTGTAGGCAACCCATATGTTTCTTCGTAAATTCCCGTAAGAAAACAGCCTATTCGCCCGATAATAATTGCCAGTATCAAAGGATAAACAATCAAATCTCCTGTACTTTCCTTATGGTTGACTATCTTTTTTGCTAACTCTACTCCCATCAGGCCAAAAGCTAACCCGCCTACAATCGTATTATTAGACCAGATTTTCCGGATAGATACGCCTTCAAAAAAAGTATATGGATTTTCAAGATTTCCAATCAGCTTTGACCCAAACAACGCTCCTGCTGTAGCTCCTATAAGTACTGCTGCGGAAGTATTAAAGGAAAGCTTTTCCGGAGCTTTTCTTTTTAAATAAAAATAATACCGCATTCCCATAAACATCCCGATCGCTTCAAAAAGCGGATGTGCAAGAACGGTTTTACCAAAGATTTGAAAAGTAACGGGAAAATCCATGCCTTCAAAAATACTATATTTAATAATATTTGCTAATTTTATTCTTCTAAATAATTACAAAATGCGTATTGAATATGATATCAAATTGGGATTCAAGGATGTAATGTTCCGCCCAAAAAGATCAACCTTAAAATCCCGGTCTGAAGTTGATTTGGAAAGAGAGTTTACCTTTCGTCATACCAAAAAGAAATGGAAAGGAACTCCTATTATTGCTGCTAATATGGATACAGTGGGTACTTTCGAAATGGCAGTAGAGCTGGCAAAAGATAAAATTATCACGGCTGTTCATAAACATTATTCCATTGATGAATGGAGTCAGTTCTTACAAAGTCAGCCTGAAAGCATCTATCAATATATTGCTTTAAGTACAGGAACCGGCAAAGCTGATGAAGAAAAATTGAGACAAATCCTCGAAAAACACCCAAAAATAGAGTTTCTCTGTATAGATGTAGCTAATGGATATTCCGAGCATTTTGTTGGTTTTGTGAAGCAGGCAAGGGCTAATTTTCCAGATAAAATTATTATCGCTGGAAATGTAGTGACAGGAGAAATGGTGGAAGAGCTTCTTTTAGTAGGTGCAGATATTATAAAAGTAGGGATTGGTCCTGGTTCTGTATGTACAACCCGTGTCAAAACAGGAGTAGGTTATCCTCAGTTGTCTGCTATTATTGAATGCTCTGATGCTGCTCATGGCCTTGGCGGGCATATTATCGCAGATGGGGGCTGTAAGGTTCCGGGAGATGTAGCTAAAGCTTTTGGTGGGGGAGCCGATTTCGTAATGTTAGGTGGAATGTTCGCCGGACATGATGAAAGTGGCGGTGAGATGATTGAAGAAAACGGAAAGAAATACCGTCTTTTCTACGGAATGAGTTCTAAAACAGCAATGGATAAGCATTCCGGTGGAGTTGCAGAGTACAGAGCCTCAGAAGGCAAGACGGTAAAAGTAGGATACAAAGGTCCGGTTTCAGAAACAGTAAAAGATATATTGGGCGGTGTAAGATCTACATGTACTTATGTAGGTGCTTCCAAACTCAAAGAGCTTTCTAAAAGAACAACTTTTATAAGGGTTCAGGAGCAGGAGAATCAAATTTTTAAAGATTAAAATACATAATAAAGAGGCTGTCCGAAAAGTCGGACAGCCTCTTGTATGTTTATGTTAACATTCCTCCGTCTACATGCAACGTTTGTCCTGTAATATATGTCGATAATTCGCTTGCCAGGAATACGCAGGCATTAGCTACATCCTGAGGTTGTCCTCCTCTTTTCATCGGAATTCCATCTCTCCATGCTTTGAGTGTCTTTTCATCTAAAGAAGCAGTCATTTCTGTTTCAATAAATCCTGGAGCAATAGCATTACAACGGATATTTCTTGACCCTAATTCCAGAGCGATAGATTTTGTAAATCCTATAACTCCTGCTTTAGAAGCAGCATAGTTAGATTGACCTCCATTTCCTTTTACTCCAACTACTGAAGTCATATTGATGATAGAACCTGCTTTTGCCTTCATCATTGGCTTAATAACCGCTTTTGTAAGGTTGAATACAGAATCTAAATTTACTCTCATGATAGTATCCCAATCATCTTTAGACATTCTCAATAAAAGGTTGTCTCTTGTAATTCCCGCATTGTTAATTAAAATATCGATATTCCCAAACTCGGCCATTACATCATCAACCAATTTTTGAGCTGCATCATAATCTGATGCATCAGATTGGTACCCTTTAATCTGAGTTAAAGAACTTAAAGTCGCTTCTAATTCTTTTGCTTTGTCTACAGAACCTGCATAGGTAAATGCTATTTTTGCTCCCTGCTGAGCAAAAACTTCTGCAATTCCTTTTCCGATTCCTCTTGTAGCTCCGGTAATTAACGCTACCTTTCCTTCTAATAGTTTCATATCTATGACAATTATTTTTCTTTTTCTATAAACTAACCAATTGATTGACGGCTAATTTACTATATTTCAATTTGACAAAATAAATAGTTCGCAAAGATATTATAATTTGTTATTCAAAGCATTCTTAATCTATAAAATCGACTACAATTTTGTCTGTTATTTATCATGTAGAGATCTTATTCCAATATTGTTTTATCATCAGAATAGGTAAAATATACATATTCTGCGATTTTATCCTTGATAAGTTTCAACCCTTTTCTATCTGAAGAATAGCTATCATAGGCCACTTCTTTTAGGGGTTCATTCTTAAAATTACTAACCCCGAATTTATTTTCTTTTTGCACCACAATTTCATTGGCAGAAAGAAAAGTAACCATGTCGTCATAGATACCAGGAATAAGCTCATTACCTTCCTCATCCATCATTCCATATTTATTTTCCGTGTTCTTATAGATTAATCCCGGTAAAAGTACCCCTTGTTTTATAGAAGCAATATTTTCCAATTCTGTATAGGTCTTATTTTTTGGTGAAAATCTATAAAATGTATTTTCTTTTTTAAGGATGACATTGTTAGGGAAAATTCTCTGTACTTCATATCCTGCCTCCAAAACATTTTCCAAATTTTTATCCAAAAGTATTCTATCCTTATTCTTTTTAAGATAAATATAGTTTTCTCCTGAAATTTTTACAGCATCTACATCATCGTATTCCTGAGGCAACACAGTTTCTCCATTCATTCTGATAACCGCAATTTTAGGGTTTTTGTTGTCCGGTACTGTTCTGAATAGTCCGCTGAATAAATGATTTACGTACGCAAATTGAGTAGGATATATCTTTCTTTCCTTTTTTGAAAAGATATTTATCTTATTATCTTTTTCCAGATAAATGTATTCCGTTCCTACAAAGACCTGGTCATATATTTCATCCACGAGAACCGTTTCATTTTCATCGATGATTCCAAACTTTCTTTTAGGAGTATTTTTAGTAACCATTAAAGGATAAGAGATAATTCCGTCAATCTCATGGCTAGAAATAGAAGTAATGGTTATTCCGTTGTTGTCTACCACTTCTCCTTTTTTAGGTCCTGTGTTTAGGTAGGCTCTTCCTTTATAAAAATGAAGATTGTCTTTGAATTCCCTATCGGAAATCTTCTGGCCGTCAAAATCGTAAATAAACCAGCTTCCACCCGTTTTTACAAAGAATCTTTTATCACTGGCAAAATCTATTTTATCTGAAAAAGGAATGATCTGCTGCCCGTTATAATCAAATACTCCATCTTTTCCGCCTTTGGAATAGATCATCCGTTCTTTATTTTCCCAGGTCCTGAACTTAAAGTTATCGAGCGGTATTAATTGCTTTCCACCTTCGTCAATTAAAGCTGTTTTTCCATTGGAATCACCATCTTTAACCTTTAGAATAAATCTATTTTTTGTTAATCGGGAGATCTCACTTTTAAATGGATAGGTAAAGGTAATAGTACCCAAAGAGTCTACAATACTGGTTGTTGCTGTTTCAGAAATGATTCCGTATCCTTTTGAGTAAAAACGCACTTCTTTACCCAATTGTTTTGATAATAAGATCTGTTTATACTGATCAGTCTTTTGTGCAATACAGACTGATGAAAGTAATATAAAAATTAACTTTTTCAATTAAATAGAATTATTCACAATGAGAACAATTTCCCCTTTTAAAGTTTTACTTTTAGAAAATTCGATTAATTCGTTGATTGTTCCTCTTTTGGTTTCCTCAAACTTTTTAGAAATTTCGCGGCTTAAACTTACTTTCGTATGCTCTCCGAAAAACTCTTTAATCTGTTCCAGTGTTGTGTTTATTTTATGTGGACTCTCGTATAAAACGATGGTCTTTTTCTCTTCTGCAAGCTGCTTCAGCTTTGTTTGCCTCCCTTTTTTCTGAGGAAGAAAACCCGCAAACAGAAATTCATTATTAGGAAGCCCGGAAACAACCAGGGCAGGTACAAAAGCTGTCGCACCTGGAAGGCAGATCATCTCAATATTATGATCAGCTCCTGCTTTTCCCAACAGGTACCCCGGATCTGAAATACCAGGTGTTCCTGCATCCGTAATAATTGCTACATTCTGACCGCTTTTAAGGTCAGAAATCACTTTTTCCGTTGCCTGATGTTCATTATGTAAATGATACGATTTTAATGGGTTAGAAATCTCGAAATGCTTTAAAAGAATTCCGGAAGTTCTGGTATCTTCACATAAGATATAGTCAACTTCTTTCAGTACTTTAATGGCTCTGAAAGTCATGTCTTCCAAGTTCCCTACAGGGGTAGGAACAAAATATAGGATTCCGCTCAAAATTTAAATTATAAGAATTTATTTTCCACCAATACCCATAATCTTTGGGCATATTCATCTACTTTTCTCCAGTTTTTAGAGTAATATAAATCACTTAAATATTCTTTAGCTTCTTCTAAAGTTTTAAAACTGTTTAACATTGAGATCACATCATTCAAATCTGTCTGACTCCCGCCAAACAACATTTTTGAGAATGCAATTCTGTCATTAAGATCCAATCTGAATTCAGGTTTGCTTTTCTCTGCCTCCATGAAATTGGTTGGAATATTGGTCTTTAAAAGACTTCCATTATCTTCTTTAATAAAAGATTCCGGCTTTTCCTGAGCAGCTCCTCTTTCTAAAGGATCATCATCAAATAATGACTGAATACTTTTTAATCCTTTAATATTGGCCAGTTTTATTTTTTTCTCCTGATTATAAGCTTCGAGGTTTTCAAAACTCTGATCGGAAGGATATGTATCTTTTTCAATCTCCTCTCTTTCCGTCTCTATTTCAACAATCTTTCTTTTATCAGCTTCATGAGAAGCCTCCAATTCTTCTTGTTTTTCTTCAGTCTGGGCCTCATTCTTTATCTCGTTCAGGATGTTTTCCATATTCGATGTTTCCATCGCCATTTCACCCTGTTCAATCGTTACACTGGAAGCTATGAATTGTTCTTCATTTTCTTCAATCAGAATTTCATCATCTTCCAGAACCTCACTGTCAAAAATACTTGGAATTATTTCCTCGGTCTCTGTGATTTCCTCCTTTTCATTAGAAACGATGGTTTCATCTTCGGCATGTACAGTCTCCTCTATGTCATTTTGAATCTGCTCTTCTTCATCGAAAGAATTCATACTGCTTTCCTGATAGTCAGAAGGCTCATTTTCAAAATCACTGATCTCATTCAACTGATTTGTGAAAATAACTTCTTCTTCCATTGGAGTATCTAAAACTTCTTTCGAAATATTTTCTGCGATTTCCTGTTCAGAGCTCTGTCCTTCTTCAGCCAAATTCACAACATTTTCGTGAAACTCGCTTTCTACGATTTCCGTTAGCTGATGATCAAAAATGGCTTCTTCTTCTCCTGTTTCAGCATTAAGATTTTCTTTCTGAGCATTTTCAGAAAAATCATTATTCTCAAACTCTGAGGTTTCATTTTCATCAATTTCATTGAGCTCGTTATTGAAAATAGCTTCTTCTTCGGTTACTTCATGGGTGGAATCCTGAGATTCCGATTCATTATTTACAAAAGAATTATTAATTTGATTCTCTGTATTTTGTGATGAAGTATTGGGTATAAAGTACTCGATGTTCTTCTCCAACAATCTTAAGAAGGAAATCCTGTTAGCAAGCTCATCTACAAGATCTTGCTTGGAAAGTAATTCGTCAACATTGTTTATTTTTTCCAGAATATCAATGATATTCTTGGATTCAAAAAAAATCTTTTCCTTTAAATCTTGGATATTCTGCATATAAGATTCTTGTTAAAAATTGCTTACTTTTGATGTTAAAATATTACGGCTAATTTAACAAATGTTTTTAGAAAATACAATTAATCACTCCAAACAAAGCGGTTGGATGGAAGTTATTTGTGGCTCAATGTTTTCCGGAAAAACCGAAGAGTTGATCAGAAGGCTGAGAAGAGCAGAAATGGCAGGGCAGAATGTGGAAATTTTTAAACCAAAAACTGATACGAGATATTCTGAAGAAGATGTGGTTTCACACAATCAGAATAAAATCCGAAGTACTGCGGTAGAAAATCCTAACGAAATTATCTTGTTAGGGTCGAATTGCGATGTGGTAGGAATCGATGAAGCTCAGTTTTTTGATGAAAGCATTGTTGAAATTGCTAATCAGCTGGCAAATAGTGGAATCAGGGTAGTTATTGCAGGATTAGATATGGACTTTTTAGGCCGTCCTTTCGGACCTATGCCTAATTTAATGGCCACTGCAGAGTATGTAACCAAAGTGCACGCTATTTGTAAAAGAACCGGTAATCTCGCCAATTATTCTATGAGAACTTCCCAGGGGGATAATTTAGTGGAACTTGGAGAAACGGAAAGCTATGAAGCTGTGAGCCGTCGTGTTTTTATTGATGAAGTACTTTTAAAAAAGAAATAATAAAATTATAAAGGCGAAATTGCGAAACAGTAAAATCGCAGAGTTGCGAAATCGCAGAACGGCTAAATTGATTTTATAGATCAACAATTTTACGATTTTACAGTTTAATGATTTCGCCTTAAACAAAGAAGAAAGGCACCAATGAACTATACAGTAAACCAAATCGCACAAATCACCAATGCACAAGTTATTGGAGACAAGGATCTTATTGTCAAAAATATAGCCTATGACAGCAGAATCATTTATTCAACCAAAAACACTGCTTTCATCGCCATTAATACTTCTAAAAATTCCGGAGAAAAATTTATAGAATCTGCGATTGACAGAGGAATTAATATTATCATCTCAGAACATCAACATCCAAAGTTTGAAAACATTACCTGGATTATTGTTGATAGTTCCATTGATTTTCTTCAAAAACTGGCAAAATATCATTTCGAACACTCCCATCTGAAAGCAATAGGGATTACCGGGAGCAATGGAAAGACTATTTTAAAAGAATGGTTGTACCAATGCCTGTGGAATGAATTTCCAACTGTAAAAAGTCCTAAAAGTTTTAATTCTCAAATAGGCCTTCCCCTTTCGTTACTTCAGATCAATGATTCCTATGAGCTGGGAATTTTTGAAGTCGGAATTTCCCATCCCCATGAAATGGAAAAGCTGGAACATATTTTCCACCCCCAGATTGGTCTTCTCACCCATATTGGAACGGCACATGCTGCTAATTTCCAATCTGAAGATCAACTGATCGATGAAAAAATCCAACTTTTCAAAGATTCTGAAGTCATTATTTACAATGGAGATCATTCCCTAGTTGATCAAAAAATTAAAGAATTATATTCTAGTAAAAAATTAATTTCCTACGGTTTAAAAAAAGAAAATCAGGTCTTTATTAAAAATAATATTTCCAAGGACGAAACTATTATTGTCGACTATTTGGACGAAGAAATTTCCTTCCCCGTACAACAACGAGACGAGGCTACCCTTACCAATGCATTAGCGCTTATTACAGTTCTTAAGGAACTGAATATCGATAATAATAAGATTATTGAAAAAATCAATGCTCTTAAAGCTATTGAAATGCGGTTGGAAGCTATTGAAGGGAATAAAAATAATATAATAATCAATGATTCCTTTAACCTGGATCTGGACTCCCTGAAAACGGCCTTACAATTTCTGAACGAATACAATAAACCAAAAAAGTCTCTTGTTTTAACCGATATCGTTGGAGTAAATTCCAACTCCCAGGAGCTCTATGAAGAAGTTTCTGATCTCGTCAATGAGCAGAAATTTGATTCGGTTTTCCTGGTTGGCGATGAAATCACTAAGTTCAGCAATCTTTTCAAATCTAAAACTTCTACTTTCATTAGTACTCAGGAATTAATTGACAGTAAACATCTTACAGATATTGAAAATCAGATTCTCCTGCTTAAAGGAGCCCGAAAATTTGAGATAGAAAAGCTTAAAGATATTCTTGAACTCAGAAAACATGATACGGTTTTAGAAATTAATCTGAATGCTATTCTTCATAATATCAATTATCATAAGTCTTTGCTAAAGCCAGAAACTAAAATGATGGCCATGGTTAAAGCCAATGCTTATGGATTAGGAAGCTATGAGATTTCAGAATTTCTACAACATCACCATATTGATTATTTAGGAGTTGCTTATGCCGATGAAGGAGTAGAGCTGCGTAAAAAAGGAATTACCACCCCTATTGTAGTGATGAATCCTGAACAGCACAGCTACGATGCTATTATAGAATATAACCTGGAACCTGAAATCTATAGCTTCAGGGTATTGGAATTATTCTATGATGCTGTTCAAAGATCCGGATATGATAAAAAATATCCTATTCATATCAAATTGGAAACAGGGATGCATCGACTTGGTTTTAAAGGGTTTGAACTGGATCAGCTGAGTGAAACATTAAAGAATAAAAATGTAAAAATTCAAAGTATTTTCAGTCATTTATCATCTTCTGATGTATCTTCTGAAAAAGAATTTACATTCAGTCAGTTGGAAATATTTGATAAAAACTCAACGCATCTGATTGATGCGATTGGCTATACACCTATCCGCCATATTTTAAATTCATCCGGAATAACCGTTTATACAGACCATCAGTATGATATGGTCAGAATTGGAATTGGAATGCTTGGCGAATCTCCTTTTCCTGAAGTTCAAAAACAGCTGCAATCATGTGTCAGCTTTAAAACTGTCATATCTCAGATCTCTTCCGTGGAAAATGGAGAATCTGTAGGGTACAGCAGAAAATACAAAACAGATCATCTTACCAGAATTGCGACCATTCCTGTAGGTTATGCAGATGGAATTCCAAGATTAATAGGAAATGAAGTCGGAAGTGTTGGAGTACATAAAACCCTTGCCCCAATTGTCGGAAGTATCTGTATGGATATGATGATGATTAATGTAGACCATATTCCTCATGCCGCCGAAGGTGATACGGTAACCATCTTCAATGCAAAACCAAGTCTAAAAGAATTTGCAGAATACTGCAAAACCATAACCTACGAAGTATTAACATCCATAGCACCCCGGGTGAAGCGGATTTATATTAAAGATTAAATTTATGAGAAAACTCCTGATTCTTTTACTCGTATTCCAACTCGTTTTATTGCAGTCGCAGGTGAAACAAGGATTGGTAATTCCGAAAAATCCAAAAATCGGACTTTCTCTTGCCGGAGGCGGAGCTAAAGGCTTCTCTCACGTTGGAGTACTCAAAGTATTAGACTCATTAGGAGTAAAGGTAGATTATATTGCCGGGACCAGTATGGGAGCCATCGTAGGTGGGCTCTATGCTTCGGGATACTCAGGAAAGGAAATAGAAAAAATTGTTATGGATACAGATTTCTATTCTTTGATTATGGATCCGAAATCCAGACAGGAAAGTACATTTTTTAATAAATCGGTAGATAAGTATCTTTTATCAATTCCTATAAAAAATGGAAAAATAAATCTCCCCTCTTCTATCAGTACAGGACAGAAAAATGTGTATCTGCTTAAAGAGCTTTTCAAAAATGTTTCCAATATCGAAGACTTTTCAAAATTACCCATTCCTTTTATGTGCGTGGCCACTAATCTGGAAAGCGGGAATATGAAAGTTTTTGAAAAAGGAGATTTGGTCCAATCTATCATGGCCAGTTCTGCTTTTCCTTCTTTGATGGATCCTGTAAAGGTAGGCGACAGTATTTATATTGATGGCGCCATGACGGTTAACTACCCATCGAAGCCATTAAAGGATAAAGGGATTGATATTGTTATCGGTGTCGATTTGAATCAGGACTTATCCAAAAGAGAAGACTTAAATAATATTATTGCCATTCTCAATCAGATTATTGATATGAATATCCATAAAGATACAAGACGTCAATATAAATACACGGATATTAATATCAAACCAAATTTAAAGGGTATGTCTGCGACAAGCTATGATGACAAGAAAAAAATTCTTGATAGCGGTTATGCAGAAGGTGTCAAATATGCGAATATTTTGAATGACCTTCCCAAGCGCCCGTTTGACCGCCTTAGACAGCGTGTAAATCCCATTTATTCCAATGTATATAAGATTGATAGCATTTCATTAATTGGAAGCAAAATATACGGTAAAAACTACGTTCTGGGAAAGATGGGACTCCGTCTACCCTCTTTACAAACCTATGGAAGTATCAACAAAAAGATCGATAAGCTGGTCGCAACAAATAATTATAAATTCATCAACTACGATATCGTTACCGAAAATGAAGCCAATTATCTCAAGCTATATGTAACAGAAGATGATGCCCGACACTTTTTTAAATTCGGACTTCATTATGATGAAGTTTTCAAAACAGGACTCTTATTAAATTATTCTGCAAAACGGCTCTTATTCAGAAACTCTAATTTATCATTAGATGTTATTGTAGGTGATAAGCCACGATATTATCTGAACTATTTTGTCGATAACGGATATATACCTGGATTCGGAATTTATTCTTCGGGAATGAGCTTTGATTTAAAAGATACAAGTAATAACACGGTTAGCAGTTGGGATTGGTTCAGAAATGAAGTTTATATCCAATCTGTATGGAGAGATAAGTTTGCAGTAGGTGGTGGTATAAGCCATGACTATTTCAGTACAGATGCCAACGGAACCAACAAAAGAAACGGGCGTTTCCTGAATCCTTATGTATTCTTAAAAAGTGATACACAAAATGATAAAGACTTTCCTACCAAAGGTATTTTTATTTCTGCAGAAGGAAAAGTGGTTGACCTTATGAAATCCGAACTCGAAAAAAGAGTGGTTCAGGTAAAAGCGGATATCCGTATTAATATACCTATCGCGAAACAATTTACTTATCGTCTTAATTTATATGGCGGAATAACTATCGGTGAGAACTTGCCTGAATTTTATAAATACAGATTAGGAGGAATATTTGAACAGAATGTTGTTAATTTTAAAAGTTTCCCTGGATTTTATTTTGCTCAGCTGAACACCAACAATGTCATTCTAATCTCCAATGATGTTCAATTTAAATTCAACAAAAATTATTTCATTAGCGGAAACTTCTCTTTTGCTAATCTCTCTAACGATATTACTTTCGAAGATGCCGTAAAACTTAATTACAGCTCTCTTGGAATAACAGCAGGTTATAAATCTCCATTCGGGCAGATCAAGCTTAACTTTAGCCACTCATTAAAAAATAATCAAAAAGGTATATTCAGTGTTATTTTAGGACACTGGTTTTAAAACAATGATACAGTTCTTTTACGAAAACCTACCGGAATCTGTGAATACAGAATACACGAAATGGCTGGAAGATCTTATTCTTTCAGAAGGAAAAAAATTAGGTGAAATCAATTATATATTCTGTGATGATGAATATTTATTAAAAATAAATCAGGAATATTTACAGCATGATTACTACACAGACATTATCACTTTCGATTATGTTAAAGGCAAAACAATAAGCGCAGAGATTTTCGTATCTTTGCAGCGCATTTCTGATAACGCTTCTACCCTATCCAAAAATTATGAAGAAGAACTCAGAAGAGTTCTGGCCCATGGTATTCTCCACCTTTGTGGATACAAGGATAAAACAGAAGATGAAGAAGAAGAAATGCGGAATAAAGAAGACTTTTATCTTGCGAAATATAAAAACTGATATCTTGCACTAATTAAAGCTTCTCCCCTTTAATATTTTGTTTAAATAAAAGATATTATATAGGGTAAAAACACTGAATACAGGCTCATTTAAGCCGTATTATGTAAGTAATGTTTCACGTGAAACATTAAGTATAAAATTAAAATTTAAGCCTTAAAAGTAGGTAAGAAATGATTTCAGAAATATATGACGTAATAGTAGTTGGTGCAGGACATGCCGGTTGTGAAGCCGCAGCAGCAGCTGCCAACTTAGGATCAAAAACGCTGCTTGTTACCATGAATATGCAGACGATTGGTCAGATGAGTTGCAACCCTGCTATGGGAGGTATTGCAAAAGGACAAATTGTTCGGGAGATAGATGCGATGGGTGGATACTCAGGAATTATAGCCGATAAATCGGCTATCCAGTTCAAAATGTTAAACCTTTCCAAAGGACCTGCAATGTGGTCCCCGAGAACACAGAATGACCGAATGCTTTTCGCAGAAGAGTGGCGGTTAGCTTTAGAAAACACACCCAATCTTGATTTCTTTCAGGATATGGTAAAACAACTTATTGTTGAAAATAATAAAGTAACAGGAGTAGTAACTTCTTTAGGAATTTCCATAAAAGCTAAATCTGTAGTCCTTACCAATGGTACTTTCCTTAACGGATTAATCCATGTAGGAGATAAACAATTAGGTGGTGGAAGAATGGGCGAACCGAGAGCATTTGGAATTACTGAACAACTCGTTTCTTTAGGTTTTGAAGCAGGAAGAATGAAAACCGGTACTCCACCGAGAGTAGACGGAAGAAGCCTGGATTATTCCAAAATGGAAGAACAAAAAGGAGATGAAAAACCTCATAAATTCAGTTACTTAGATACCCCTAAATTAACCAAACAATTAAGCTGTCATATTGTTTACACTAATGAAACGGTACATGATATTTTAAGAGAAGGTTTCGACAGAAGCCCTATGTTCAATGGTACCATTCAAAGTTTAGGGCCAAGATACTGTCCAAGTATTGAAGATAAAATCAATCGTTTTGCTGAAAGAACGAGACACCAACTATTTGTAGAACCTGAAGGATGGAGAACAGTAGAGATCTATGTCAATGGATTCAGTTCTTCATTACCTGAAGATGTACAAATCAAAGCAATGAAGCACATTCCTGGATTTGAAAATGTAAAAGTATTCCGTCCGGGCTATGCTATTGAATATGACTACTTCCCCCCTACCCAATTAAAGCATACCTTAGAAACAAAATTAATTGATAATTTGTATTTCGCAGGCCAGATTAATGGTACAACAGGTTATGAAGAAGCTGCAGGACAGGGTCTTATGGCAGGTATTAATGCCCATAATAAAGTACATGAAAAGGATGAGTTCATCCTTAATAGAGATGAAGCTTATATCGGAGTTCTTATAGATGATTTGATCACTAAAGGAACTGAAGAACCTTATAGAATGTTCACTTCAAGAGCAGAATACAGACTATTGCTAAGACAGGATAATGCGGATATCAGATTAACAGAAAAAGCATACAATTTAGGCTTGGCAAAAGAAGAAAGATTGAAAAAAGTGGAAGAGAAAATCACTAAGAGTGAAGAACTTGAGACCTTTTTACGCGAAACTTCTTTAAAGCCGGGAATAATCAATCCTATCCTTGAAAGTATAGAAAGTAACCCTGTAGACCAGGCATACAGAGCTGCTCAGTTTCTTACAAGACCAAATATTACGCTGGAAAAACTTGAAAATATTGATATTATTAAAGAAAAAGCATCTCAATATGAAGATGAAGTAAGAGAGCAGGCAGAAATAAATATCAAATACAAAGGGTATATTGAGAAAGAAAAAGAGAATGTAGCCAAACTTAACCGTTTAGAAAACATCAAAATTCCAGAAGATTTTGATTATATAAAACTCTCCAGTCTTTCTTCAGAAGCCAAACAAAAAATGAATAATGTAAGACCAAAAACAATTGCTCAGGCCGGAAGAATAAGTGGTGTTTCCCCTGCCGATATTAACGTTTTACTGGTCTATTTAGGACGATAATTAAGATATGTTTCACGTGAAACATATGTAAAATTAAAGCAAAAATTAAGGTATTTATGAGCTTATTTCAATCTCTAAATATCTTAATTTTTAATATAAAAGAATAATTAAATGAAAATTAAAGATCATTTTCTTACTCAGGAAATATTTGAAATCAAAGAAACAGAAACCAGTGGAGTTTTTAAAACCTCCCCTATTCCATCCAATATTTCAAAATATTACGAAAGTGAAGACTACATTTCTCATCACCAGGATTCAGGAAGTTTAAAAGAAAAGCTTTACAAATTTCTACAATCTTTTAATCTGCAGTATAAAAAAACAATTCTTATTGACAGAATAAAAAAGAATTCCAGAGTATTGGATTACGGATGTGGTGCCGGTGAATTTGTAAAATATATTGAAAATGATTTTGAAACTTTTGGTTTCGAACCGGATTCAGATGCAAGAAAAGCAGCAAAAAACAAAATCTCCTCAGCACAGATTATAGATGATATTCAATTAATAGAAGATAAAAGTCTGGACGCTATCACACTATGGCATGTATTTGAGCATATTGAAAACCAGAATGAAATCCTAAGTATTTTTCATGATAAACTAAAAGAAAAAGGATTATTAATTATCGCTGTTCCCAACCCTACTTCTTATGATGCCAAACATTACAAAGAATACTGGGCTGCATATGATGTACCCAGACACATCTATCATTTTTCAAAAAATGGAATGGAAAACCTGATCTCAAAAAATCCGGATTGGAAAATGAGAAAAATCAAACCTTTGGTCCTGGACTCTTATTACATCTCCATGTTGAGCGAAAAATACAAAAAATCTCCTCTTTTTTGGCTAAAAGCAGTGGTTCACGGAACGATTTCTAACGTAAAAGCACTTTTTTCTAACGAATTTTCCAGTTTGATATACATTATCGAAAAAAGATAGAAAATCGATTTTTGAGCTATTTCTGAAGGTTAATTTTCACCGATTTTGACTTAAAAATAAAAAACTCTGAAAATTCTCAGAGTTTTTTTCTGTTTCTGATTTCTCGTTTATACAGATGATAGATGTATGACATAACAAATAAAAAATTTTCTTTCCTCTTCCCTACTCTGTATATTCTTGAAACCAAATTTATTATCTTCAATTTCAAAAACAGGGTAATGTCATTCAGAATACAGACGATAAGTCTGAAGGCGTAGTTCAGGAGTGGAACGAAGAATCTAAACAATAAGAAATCATTAGAAGTTAGATTACTAAGAGATTTCTCCTATGTCGAAATGACAAACTCAAAAATTGAATTCCCAATAGTGTCATTGGAAATGTACTATGATCTTATATGAATCCGTCACTTCGAGTAATGAAGTAAAATGGAGCATATCGAGAAACTAATTTATAAGCAGACGATGTTTAGATTCTTTCAGAATGACAAACTCTGAAACTGAAAACCAATGGTGTCATTCAGAATGAAGCAAAGCAAAATAAAAAAGTCTGCCGAAAAATCAGCAGACTTTAATATTATATACTATATAATTATTTATTTGTTAATGGCAGCAACTCCAGGAAGCTCCAAACCTTCAAGGCTTTCAAGCATTGCTCCACCTCCGGTAGAAACATAACTTACTTTATCTCCATATCCGAACTGCTTAACAAATGCTACGCTATCCCCTCCTCCTACTAGAGAAAATGCTCCTAGCTGTGTAGCTTCAGCAATACTATCTCCAAGAGCTATAGTTCCCGCAGCAAAGTTGGACATTTCAAAAACACCTATCGGACCATTCCATAAAATAGTTCTTGAATTTAAAAGAACATCATTAAATAAATCTCTTGATTTTGGACCAGCGTCTAATCCCATCCATCCTTCAGGTATTGCATAAATATCTACATCTTTTCTCTCTGCATCGTTACTAAAGTTTTCAGCAATGATACAATCAGACGGAAGATAAACTTTTACATGATTTTCTTTTGCCTTTTCCAAAATCTCAAGTGACAAATGCAATTTATCATCTTCTACTAGAGAATTTCCGATCTTTCCTCCAAGAGCTTTTATAAAAGTAAATGCCATTCCACCACCAATGATTAAATTGTCTATTGCTGGCAGCATATTTTCTATAATGGTAATTTTAGTTGAAACCTTTGATCCTCCAAGTATCGCAGTAACAGGACGTTCTCCATTCTTTAATACTCTATCAATAGCTTTTAGTTCTTTAGCCATCAATAAACCGAAAAATTTAGTTGATGGAAAATAATTAGCGATAACAGCTGTAGAGGCATGAGCTCTGTGTGCTGTACCAAATGCATCGTTTACATAAGCATCTCCTAACTTAGAAAGCTGCTCAGCAAACCCTTCATCTCCTTTTTCCTCTTCACTATGAAAACGCAGATTCTCCAATAATAAGATTTCTCCCGGCTTAAGATCAGAGGCAGCCTGTTCAGCTTTAGGACCTATAGACTCGTCTATAAACTTTACCTGCTGTCCCAGAACATTAGAAACGTCTGCTAAAATATGTTTTAGTGAAAATTCATCTTTTACCTCTCCTTTAGGTCTTCCGAAGTGCGTCATTAAAATAACCGATCCGCCATCCTGAAGAATTTTCTCTACTGTGGGTTTTACAGCAACGATTCTTGTATTATCCGTAACTTTAAACTGATCATCCAGCGGAACATTAAAATCTACTCTTACCAGAGCCTTCTTATCTTTAAAATTGAAATCATTGATTGTTTTCATAAATATCGTTGAATTTTCGTTTCACAAATGTAAGATTTTAAACTTTTCAAAAAGATCGAATCAAACAAAAGTTTTCAAAAAACTTCCCACAAACCCAACACTCACTAATCAACAATTTTTTTTTTAAAAGAAAATAAAGAATGAGTATTGTTGTTGAGTGTTGTGAGTTTCGGGGATAACTCTACTCTAAAAAGTTGATAACACTTAATTCATATTTAATTCACAATATAATTTCTTGTGAATCTGATTATTCAGGTACTTACTAACAAAAATCGCTGAGTTGTTAACAATTTGGATTATTAATTACTTGTTTATGGAAAAACTACAGATTACTCCCAAAAAGATTTTGAAAATTTTGTGTTGAGATTCCGGAGAATTTTCTCATTAGTAAATTTTAGTATTCAAAAATTATTTAGTTAATAAAAGTTTTCCACAGTTATTCACATTGCTTTTCACAATTAACTAGTGGAAAACTAACAATTGATATTTAATACTTAAATTTGTATTGAAATAAAATCTATTTAAAGTTTAATACTATAATTATGAAAAGAAAAATTGCCATTGCAGCTGATCATGCGGGGTTTGAATATAAGGAGATTGTTAAGAACTATTTTTCAGAACGATTTGAAATTCAGGATTTTGGAACGTTCTCCACAGACAGTGTGGATTATCCTGACTTTGTGCACCCTGCTGCAACATCAGTAGAAAATGGAGAGAACGAATTAGGAATTTTGATTTGCGGAAGCGGAAACGGAGTGCAAATCACTGCCAACAAGCACCAGAAAATTCGTTGCGCTCTTTGCTGGATGCCGGAGATTGCATCGCTGGCAAGACAGCATAATGATGCGAATATGATTTCAATGCCTGCAAGATTTATTTCGAAAGAACTGGCAATTGAAATTGTAGAGAAATTTCTTTCAACAGATTTTGAAGGTGGAAGACATCAAAACAGAGTTGATAAAATTGCTGTTTGTTAAAAATATAAAGGCTTGTAAATCAATTTGCAAGCCTTATTTATTTTTTATTTACTACCTTTGCGGTATCAGATAGAAGATAGATTCTATAATTCTCATTGGGACCTTTTTTATATTTTAATGATATTTAATAAAAGGTTTTTCTCCCCTCTTCTCCATATTTGTATTAAATTTATACAAAACAAAAGCCCCCATTGTAAAATAGTTGGAAAGAAAATTGATGTAGTTGGATTAAAAGAAGAAATTAAAATTTTGATAATAATTAAAGCACCTCCCATATTATATGCTGCATTCCATAGTTTCCATACCTGGGAATTCAATGATAAAGAGACTTTAAGAAAGTTCAGAAAAAGAATCTGTCTTGCTGATACCGGTGATGATGAGATTCAGGATCAGAATATTTTTATTCCGTTATATATAATGGTGAAGATGTAATGAGCTGTCCTGGTATCTCAAATCCAATTTAAAATTAAAATTAAAAAATGAAAAAAAGAAGATATATAAGTCAAAAAAATGACCATAAACTCATGGAGATCGGAAGATTGATCCTACGTTTTATGAATGAAAACTCATCCAAGATCTATAATTATAAGCAGATCGCTGATGGAATAGATTACAAAAATCCCAGACAGAGGGAACTTGTTATTCAGGCCCTGCATAAATTGCAGTCTTCAGAAAAGATTAAAGAAACGGATAAAGGAAAATATATTGTCAATCTTAAGATCGCGGGAACTTTAACAGGGACTATAGATTTTAACCAATCAGGAAATGCCTATGTAACCGTTGAAGGAATGAAAGATGATATTTTCATTCACTCTAAAAATGTTAAAGATGCCCTTCAGGGAGATAAGGTATTAATAGTTACCTATACTTATAAAGGAAAGAAACTGGAAGGCTCCGTTTTGGAAGTTATAGAAAGAGGAAGAACCGAATTTGTAGGAACTTTACAAGTGGTTCCCCATAAAGAATTCGGATTTGTTGTTTGTGATAAAAAATCGATTAATACCGATATTTTTATTCCCAAAGGTAAATTCGGAGGCGCTGAAGATGGTGATAAAGTTGTCGTTAAAATGACGGAATGGAAACCGGGAGATAAAAATCCTGAAGGTGAAATCATTCAGGTTTTGGGAGCTCCTGGAGAGCACGAAACAGAGATTCACTCTATCCTTGCAGAATACGGGTTACCGTATCAATTCCCTGAAGAAGTAGAAAGAGATGCCGATAAAATCGACAGAAGAATTATAGATGAGGAAGTTGCAAAACGTTGGGATATGCGTGATATTACGACATTCACAATTGACCCTAAAGATGCAAAAGACTTTGATGATGCTTTGTCTATCAGAAAATTAGACAATGGAAACTGGGAAATAGGAGTTCATATTGCAGATGTTTCACATTATGTAATTCCAGGAACTATCCTGGATGATGAAGCCTATCAGAGAGCAACTTCTGTTTACCTTGTAGACAGAGTGGTTCCTATGTTACCCGAAGTTTTAAGTAATGATGTATGCTCGCTTCGTCCCAACGAAGATAAATATACTTTTTCAGCTGTTTTCGAATTGAATGATCAGGCTGAAGTTAAAAAACAATGGTTTGGAAGAACAGTAATTCATTCTGACAGAAGATTTACTTATGAAGAGGCACAGGAAAGACTCGAAACAAAAGAAGGAGATTATGCTGAGGAGATTTTAGTTCTTGACAGCTTGGCAAAAATCATGCGTGCAGAACGTATCCGTAAAGGAGCAATCACGTTTGACAGAAGTGAAGTACGATTTAATCTGGATGAAAACAGTCAGCCAATTGGTGTTTACTTTAAGATAAGTAAAGATTCAAACCATTTGATCGAAGAGTTTATGCTTTTAGCCAACAGGAAAGTGTCGGAATTTGTCTCACTGTCAAAAGGACAACCTACCAATAATACATTTATTTACAGGGTTCATGATGATCCGGATCCTGCTAAATTAGAAGCATTAAGAGATTTCGTTTCTACATTCGGATATAAGATGGATCTTGCCAATACGAAAAAAGTAGCTGAATCTTTAAACAGATTATTGAGTGATGTAAAAGGAAAAGGAGAAGAAAATATGATCGAGACCTTAGCCATGAGAAGTATGAGTAAAGCTGTTTACTCTACCGATCCTATTGGACATTACGGTTTGGGATTTGAGTATTATTCGCACTTCACCTCTCCTATTCGTCGTTATCCCGATTTGATTGCACATCGTTTGTTACAACATTATCTGGACGGAGGAAAATCTCCTAACAGAGAAGAAGTAGAAGAAAAATCAAAACATTGCAGCTCAATGGAAAGATTGGCAGCTGATGCAGAAAGAGATTCGATCAAATTCATGCAGGTGAAATTCATGGAAAAACACCTTGGAGAAACCTTTATGGGAGTGATTTCAGGAGTGGCGGAATTCGGATTTTGGGTTGAGATTCCTGAAAACGGTGCTGAAGGACTAATCAAGCTTAGAGACTTGGTAGACGATTCATATGTTTATGATAAGTCGACGCATGCTGTTTATGGTTCAAGAACTGGTAAAAAATATCAGTTAGGTGATGAAGTTCAGATCAAAGTGGTTAAAGCCAATTTAATTCAGAAGCAACTAGATTTTAAGATTGTTGATTAATTAAATCATAAAGTCTAAATTTGTATAAAAGAGATGGATTTTCCGTTTTAAAGCCATATTAAATGTTTGAACTTGTACTTTCCGCCATTATCCTAGGATTTATGTTAAGCTTGGTTTTCATAGGACCTATTTTTTTCCTTTTAATTGAAACCAGCTTCTCAAGAGGTCCCAGACACGCGTTAGCACTAGATCTTGGCGTTATTACAGCTGATTTATTATGTATTGTGGCAGCGTATTATGCCAGTGCGGATTTGGTAAGTTTAATAGATAAACATCCTGGTTTTTATAGGATTACATCCATTCTTATTTTTGTATATGGGGTCGTCATGCTGGTTACCAGAACCAAAATGCATATGCCCGGTGAAGAAAAGATCATTGGTCAAAATTATTTTAAGACTTTTATTAATGGTTTTTTCTTCAACCTTTTAAACGTAGGAGTTATTCTTTTCTGGCTGGTAACGGTTATTTCCGTGAGAAATCAGTATCCGGACATTAGTAATTTCGTACTTTATATAGGTTTGGTCATCGGGACTTATTTATGCATTGACCTAGCCAAAATATTCCTGGCTAAACAGTTTCATTATAAACTAACACAAAAGCTCGCCAACAAAATCAGAAGGGTTGTTGGCGTTATTCTTATTATATTCAGTTTTTTCATCTTTTTACAAAGCTTTAAGAAGTTCAATCAATTTGACAAGAAGCTTGAAGAAGCCGAGAAGAAAGAAGTCAAATATCAAAAAACAAAATGAAAAAAAATATCTTTCCAAAATCTCTTAAAAAGGGAGCTAAAATAGCTGTAATTTCACCTGCGGGGGCTGTAGATGCTCCTCAACTTCAAAAAGGAATAGAAATGATTAAAAATAAAGGGTTCGAACCCGTTCTAGGAGAGCACCTTTATACTAAATTTTCTCACGGCTATACCTATGCAGGAACAGAAAAGGAAAGAATAAAAGATATGAACTGGGCGCTGAACGATTCTGATATTTCGGCAATCTGGGCCTCACGAGGAGGATATGGATGCCAGCAGCTGATCCAGCATTTAAAACTTAAGAAATTTAAAGAAAATCCTAAATGGTATATCGGGTATTCTGATAATACTGTGATTCAAAGTTATTTACTAAAGAATGGATTTGTTTCCATTCATGGACAAACCATTAAGACCTCTAGCTTTGGAGTTACCGATGAAAGCTACGATCTTATATTTGATATTTTAAAAGGTAAAATGCCTAAATACAGCTTGACTTCCAACCCATTGAATAAAGAAGGAAATATTGAAGGAGAGCTTGTTGGAGGAAATCTGGCATTGATCTATGCGTTGCTTGGAACAAAATATTCATTTGATTTTAAAGATAAAATATTATTTATCGAAGATATTGGTGAGAATTTTTACGCGCTCGACCGCATGATCATGACTCTTGAGTTGGCCGGTGTTTTTAAAAAGATCAAAGGGCTTATTATAGGAGGAATGACCAATATGGGTGATGAAAAAGACAATAAAGACTATGCAGAAAGCTTCGATGGATTTGCCTATCAAATGATCTCTGAAAGAATATCAAAATATAAATTCCCTGTAGTTTTTGGTTTTCCAAACGGGCATATAAAAGATAACAGACCTTTGCTCATCGGAGGAAATCTGAAGATGAATATAAAAGCAAAAGCTGAAATTAAATTTTAAAGAATTATGGAGAATTTTAAAGTTTTGACCAACAACATTTCTATCGATGATTATAGAAATATGAGAAAACTGTGTGGGCTTTCAGAAAAGACTGAAGCAGCCTCAAAGATAGGTTTGGGAAACACTACGTTTTCCATTTCGATACTCGATAGTACTCAGCTTATAGGCATGGGAAGGATTATCGGAGATAACGGAACCTTCGCACAGATTGTAGATATTTGTGTTCATCCCAATTATCAGGGAAAAGGACTGGAAAAAACCATCATGGAACACCTGATGGAGTACGTTAATAAGCTTCCAAAATCCTGTTATGTAAGTTTGATAGCCGATGGGAATGCTAAACATTTATATGAAAAATTTGGGTTTGAAGTGGTAGAACCACAATTTGTTGGAATGGCCTTAAAGATTGAATAATGGCCCATCATAACGATTTCGGAAAAAAGGCAGAAGATCTTGCAGTAGAATACTTGCAAAAGAATGGATATACTATTCTTGAAAGAAACTTTCGTTTCCAAAAAGCCGAAATTGATATTATAGCAGAGAAAGATCACTTGATCATCATTACCGAAGTGAAAGCACGTTCAACTGATGCTTTTATTCTGCCTCAGGAAGCTGTTACTAAAACCAAAATCAGATCTATCGTTTTAGCAGCCAACCATTATCTTGAAGAATTTAATAAAGATAAAGAGGTCCGATTTGATATCATATCGGTTTTGCCTGATGAAAAAGGAACCCTGATTATTGAACATATAATCGATGCTTTTGAAGCATTTGATGCTAATTAATTTACCAATGTAACAATCTACCAATGTAATAATATTGGTAAACTGGTAGATTGTTACACTCTTATATTCCATTGTTAGATTTATATATGAGAACAATATTAATAACCGGAGCTACTTCCGGAATTGGAAAATCTACTGCTGAACTATTGGCAAAGCAAGGCAACAGAATTATTATCTGTGGTAGAAGAAATGAAGTACTGGAATCATTAAAAACCGAATTATCGGAATTTACTGAAGTACTGAGCCTGAAGTTTGATGTCCGAAATTTAGAAGAAGTAGAAAAAGCGATCAATAGTCTTCCTGAAGAATGGAAAACCATTGATGTTTTGATTAACAATGCGGGAAATGCCCATGGATTAGATCCTCTTTCCGAGGGTAAAACTAATGATTGGGACTCTATGATCGACGGAAATGTAAAAGGACTCTTATACGTATCTAAAATGATCATTCCAGGGATGAAAGAGAGAAATGCAGGTCATATTATCAATATCAGTTCTGTGGCAGCAAGACAAACTTATGCTAACGGAGTCGTATATTGTGCTACCAAAAAAGCAGTGGATGTTATTTCTGAAGGGATGCGCCTGGAATTAACGGAGTTTGGAATTAAAGTAACCAATATACAACCAGGAGCGGTAGAGACAGAATTTTCTCTCGTACGATTCAAAGGTGATGGTGAAAGAGCTTCTACCGTGTATGCCGGATATGAAGCCCTGAAGGCAGAAGATATTGCTGATGCCATTGCTTATTGTGTAAACGCTCCAAAACACGTTACTGTTTCGGATATGACCATATATCCGAGCGCACAAAGCGAACCGAGAACCATTTATCGGAAATAATCTCAAAAAGGATTAAATTTGCCAGATGATTGGTAAGGCATTTGTGCTTTTTTGCCTTTTTTGCAAATTTGGAATTTAGTTTAGAAAAATGAAAATACTATATCTTGAGACCTCTTCAAGAAACTGCTCGGTAGCGATTTCTGATGATGAAAACCTACTCTGCCTTTGTGAAGAAGTTTCTGAAAACTATAAACAGTCTAAGAGCTTACATACTTTTGTTGAATGGGCATTGGAAGGTGCCGGAATTTCAATGAAGGATATAGAAGCTGTTTCTCTGGGAAAAGGGCCTGGCTCATATACCGGATTAAGAATTGGAGCAGCTTCCGCAAAAGGGTTTTGCTATGGATTAAAAATCCCTTTGATTGCAGTGAATTCTCTTGAAAGCATGATAGAACCTTTTTTAGGACAAAACTATGATTATGTTATACCATTTGTCGACGCAAGGAGGATGGAGGTTTATACGGCTATTTATGACGGTACAACAGGGGAAGAGACTTCTCCGACTGTAGCCAAGATCCTGGACGAATCTTCTTTTCAGGAATTGAAAGATAAAAAAATCATCTTTGTGGGTGATGGAGCTAAAAAAGCAAAGGAAATTTTACAGCTTCCCAACGCTGAATTTAATGAAGACATCTACCCTTCTTCACAATACTTAATAAAGAAAACTTTACAGAAAATAAAAGATAAGGAATTGGAAGATATTGCTTATTTCGAACCTTTTTATTTAAAAGACTTCCATGGAGTAAAGATAAAGAAATCGTAAGATTCCATATGATAGAAAAAATAAACAGATACATAGAAAAAGCGAAGATTAATCTTCGCTTTTTTATTTTTATTTTGGTTTCGGAGGAACAGAACTAGGATTTGACTGATTATTCTGATTAGCATTATTCAGCTTTTTCGATTTAGTTTTAAAAGAAGGCGGAGCATTGACATCCTGAATATTTTGAGAACTGTTATCCGGGATTGGCGGTGGGACATTATTATTCTGTGGATCCGGTTCAGGTTCTGCCGGAATATTATCCTGCGAAATAACATTTCCTTTATTATCAGTAGTCTGTACAGCCAGATCACTTTTAAGGTAGTTCAGCATTTCCTTGGCTTTCAATCCTTCCGGAGTTTTAGAATAATTAAGGGCAATCTGTTCCAATTGTAAGATCATCACTTCCTTACCACTTGATTTTCCTGTATTGAATGCATTTAATAAATATAACTTGGGTACTAATGCATCTTTGGGATATTTTTGAATAGTCTGATCGATGATATCCCTGCTTTCTCCAAATTTCTCTGATTCAAACAAAGCATAAGCCCTTTTGTATTGATTTTCCACGTCTTCTGAAGACTTTACAAAACTATTGTTTTTAGGATTTCTTGCAAATTCTGCATAAGAAGTATATGCATAATCTTTCAGTAGAATTTGTTTAGCCTTCTCTCCTGCTTGAGGAGTTTTCTCGTAATTCATGGCAAAGATTTCATACAGTGCCTGCAGCATAACTTTTTCTTCTGGCTTTACATCTACAAGATCATACAACGTTTTGGTTGCTAATGGTGTATTGGTAAAATAGTTCTGGTACATGATCCCAAGACCTAGAGAAGCGGTATCTCTATCCTTTTTTAGCTGGCCAAGCTTTCCTGCGTCTGTAGGAATCTGCTCAATATAAAAAGCCGGTTCAAAACGTCTCGGATTAGGTGCTGATGTTACGCCTAATGCTTCATTTTTCATATCATCAATGGTGGCCATTTTTTTAGAATAACGCCAGTTGTCACTCAATGCTCTGTCTCCCCATACCTGCTTAAACGAGGCACTCCCCTTGCTTACTGTCCCTGTATTGCTAAAATAAAACCCTTTCGGCGCTGTTCCGAAGTCTTCAAAAGAAGTAGAACTATTGGCAAAAATAGAGTTGGAATTATAATCTCCGGTATCAAAACCTTTGTTTCTTTCTGCGCGTTTTCTTTCCAATTCCTCTTTTTCTTCTTTAGCCTTTAACTTGGCGATATGCTTGGCAAAAAAATCAGTTTTCTGAGCATCACTCATTTTAGCTAAAGAGAGGATACTGTCATTTTTCTTAATCAGATAGTAGTTTCTGGAGATTTTCTTAATATTTTCAGATTGATCTTTCAGAAGTATTTTAGAAGGTTCATAGGTCATTACGGCAAGCGCAGAATCATAATAGCTTCCAGCTCCGATATAATCGTTTTTATCCAGATAATTTTTTCCGATTTCATAATATGCCAAACCACGCACTTGTGGATCAGAAACCTTTTCAGTCAATGATTTTCTAAAAAATTGCTGTCCTTCCTCCTTTTTACCTGCTTTATTAGCCATAAGACCTAAAGCATAGTAAAACTCATTTTTTCTGGACATATAGGTGCCTTTATTACTGATCTTTTCCAGATAATCTTTTGCGCCTTTATAGTCCCCCTTCCCATTAAAGGTTTTGGCAATTTCTATTTGGGATTTAACTTCAAACTCAAAATCATTGGCATATTTATAAGCTGCTAAAAAGCTTTCTCTTGCCTTTTCATTTTGTCCAAGACCCTCTAAAATCTGGCCTCTTAAAAAAGCAATTCTGCTTTTCAGCTTTCGGTTGCTGTTTAGGTCATAGGCCCGGTCAAGCTCCTTTACGGCTTCCTCTTTTTTACCGGCATCCAAAAGAGCTTGGGAATTATAAATACTCAGTAGCTTATCATAATCCTTGTTGATCTTCTCCCCTTTAAGCTTGGAAAAAATCTCCTGTGCTTTATGATAATCCTTTATCTGCGCATAAGCTTCTCCCTGATAAATTTTAGCCAAAGGAAGTCGTTTGTCCTCCTTCATATGGGTAAAAACATAATTCAGGGCGTCAAGAGCCTCTAAAGATTTATTCTGGTAAATTCTTGATTGAACAAGAATCATATAAGCATCGAAAATTTGTTTGTTTTTTTCTTCCCCGTTTCTGGTTACAGAATATTTATTGATGGCTTTTAGTGCTTTTGATTCAGCTATTTCGAGTGCAGTTGCTCCTTTCGTTTCGGGTTGGTTAGGATCACCAGGTCCGGATATGGCAGAATTGATTTTATCTTTTATCATTCCCGGAATTTCTTCAAGACCGGGTCTGCCTGGAGGGCCGCTTGGTTTTGTTCCACGGTCTGATGAAGAAGGCCTGTTAACTTCAGCCATTTTCATAGAGTTTTCTGCAAAGGCAGCAGACTGACCCAGGTCACTACCCAAAGGCTGGCTTTCATAGGTAAGAATAGGGATATAAGGAGCATAAAAATTATCCTTATGACCCTTATCTCTAGTTGTAAATTCACTATTTAATGCATCTTTTGCATTAAATAGTGTGTTATAATATGTGGAAAACCCTTTCAGAAACTTTGATCGCTGCTCCGGCCTCTTTACTTTGGTGGCACAGGAGACAACAAAACACGCTGCCAAAAGGAATAAAATATTCTTTTTCATTATTTCAATATAACTCGCTAATCTACTTTTTATTATGAGTAGTTTGATGATTTTGTAAAAATAATAAAATTTTATTTTGAAAAATTTTATATTTCTTTCAAAATTTTATAAACCAAATGCGTAGGAAGCCCCATTATAGTGTAAAAACTACCGGATAGCTTTTTGATTTTTGCCATCCCAGCCCACTCCTGTACGCCATAGCTTCCGGCCTTATCGAAGGGTTTATAATTTTTGATATAAAAATCGATTTCATCATCAGAAATCTCATCAAACTCTACATCGGCAACATCTGTTTCAGTAAAAACCTTATCTAAAGTCTGTATGGTAATTCCTGTGTAGACCTGATGGGTCGTTCCTGATAGTTGGCGAAGCATATTCTTTGCGTCGGTATCATCTTTTGGCTTTCCAAGAATTTGGCTGTCAATGGCAACAACAGTATCTGCGGTTAATAAAACTTCATCATTCTGAAGGGAGCGGAATGCATCTGCTTTTAATTTAGAAAGATAAGCTGCTGCATTTTCTATTGCAATTCCTTCAGGAAGGATTTCTTCACAATCTATTTTCACCACTTCAAAATTAAATCCTAAATCGGCCAGCAGTTCCTTTCTCCTTGGAGACTGTGATGCTAAAAGTAATTTCATATCAGCTTATTATACGGATTGTGTATTATCATCCTGCCAGTTTCCCTGTACTTTCATTACCTGTTCGATAATATCACGCACAGCTCCACTTCCACCCTGTTTGGTTGAAATATAATCAGCAATTCCTTTAATCTCAGGAACCGCATTTTCCGGACATGCTGCAATGGCAGAATTTTCCATGATGTGAAGGTCAGGAAGATCATCTCCCATTGTCAGAATCTCTTCATTTTTTAGATTGTATTTCTTTTTAAAATCTTCAAAATCGGCCATTTTATTATGGGACTTAGCGTAGTAATCTTCAATACCTAGATAGTTGATTCTGTGCTTTACCATTTCATCATTTCCTCCCGTAATGACCCCTATTAAATAATTGTTTTTTAATGCTTTAACTACTGCATAACCATCTAAAACATTCATGACCCTGCTCATATGCCCGCCAGGCATCAGGTATACACTGCCATCTGTAAAAACTCCGTCTACATCAAATACGAATGCTTTGATATCCTTTAATTTCTCTTTATAACTCATACATTTTTTTAATAGAGTGATTCATTGTTTTGTAAATTTCAAGACTTTCGTCTTTTAGTAATTGCTCATGGAGTTCCAAAACTCTTACATCATTTCTTACTGCAGGCCCCGTCTGAGCTGCTTTAGGCTCAATCTCGTAGATCTTTTGTACCGTTTCATCAATTAATGGTAAAAAATAATCGAATGGAATCTCCTGGGAATCCGAAATTTCTTTTGCTCTGGAAAAAAGGTGATTTACAAAATTACAGGCAAAAACAGCCGTAAGGTGTATATACTTTCTTTTCTCATAAGTACTCTCCATTACATTTTTCGATATTTTTGAAGCTAATCCGAATAGTAATTTCTTGTCTTCCTCATTTTCCGCCTCTATGAAAAATGGGATTTTTCCATAATCGAGCTCTTTGGATTTTGAGAAGGTCTGTAACGGGTAAAAACTTGATTTTCTGTACTCCCCTGCCAGAATTTCTTTTGGAAGAGAACCTGAAGTATGAACGACAAGGCAGTCTTTTTTAGAGATGAGTTTAGAAACATCCTCTACCGAATTGTCGCTGACGCAGATGATATACAGATCAGCATCTTCAAGATGTTCGGATGAATGGGGAATTTTTAATTCTTCCGCTATTTTCGCCACTTCTTTTTCGTTTCTACCAAAAATTTGTGCTAATGGAATGTTATTCAGAACAAAAGCTTTTGCCAGGTGATAGGCCACATTTCCGGAACCGATAATTACAATTTGCATATAACAAAGATAATATTTTATGAGTTTTGGAGTAAAAATTGAAGAAAGTATTTAACTTTTAGATATTTTTGTAATCCAAAACAGTGAAAAGCATCTATGAAGATTAAAGACGCGGAAATTATTACGCTGATGCAAGACCCACGAACTCAGGATAAAGGAGTTCGTGCGTTAATGGATGCTTATCAAAGTAGATTGTATTGGCATATAAGAAGGATCATTGTAGATGGCGACCTCGCTCAGGATACTTTGCAGGACACATTTATAAAAGCATATCAGAATTTTCACCAGTTCAAAAATGATAGTCAATTGTACACATGGTTGTACCGGATAGCTACCAACGAAGCTTTACAGCAAGTCAACAAGATGAAAAAAATGCAGAAGACAGATGAAGATGCTGAATACCATATGCAGAATCTTGTAGCAGACAATGCAGAAAAAGATGCCGACGAAATACAGATTTTACTACAGAATGCTATACAGAGCCTGCCTGAAAAACAGAAGCTCGTATTTATGATGCGGTATTATGATGATCTGCCCTATGAGGAAATATCAAAAATTGTAGATATGTCCGTAGGAACACTAAAGACCAATTATCATTATGCCAAACAGAAAATAGAAGAATACATAAAAGAGAATTACGAAAATAATTTTTGACCAACAAACAGATGAAAGAATTCGATATAGAGAAATTAGAACGTAAAAACATTTACAAAGTTCCGGATGATATGTTCAGTACCATTCAGGAGAGAGTAATGAATGACGTGAAAGCAAATAAAAAAGCACCTGTTTTCAAATTAAATTGGGTGTATGCAGTTGCTGCGTCATTAGCTTTGATTTTTGGGAGTACTTTTGTTTTAAATTCCAATAGTAATACAACAAAAGATTCCGGGAATACGCAAGTGAATTATGCGCAAAATAACCCGTCCGCAAAAAGCGAAAGTGAGATAGCCTATGAAACGCTGACATCTGATTTAACTTCTGTCGAAAATAACAATCAAATAGTTGTAAATCAGGAAAGTAAAAACTCTGTGTATCCGCAGAATATTGAAGTAAATAACACCATAAAACCAAAAACAGCTAAGACTGTTTCAAAACAAACTGAAACCCGAATGAACGAATATCTCGATTCGTTTTCTAATACAGAAATTGCAGAGTTAGCAAATAACTCGACTCAGGATGTTTATTTGGACTTATATAATTAAAAGAAAGATGAAAAAGATATTATTTACCCTTTTTATTATTTGCGGTTTTGGCTTAAATGCCCAAAGAACGGATTATGATTGGAAGAAAATGGACTCTAAGCAGCGAAAGGAAATAATCAACAACCTTTCCCCTGAGGAGAGAAAAGAACTTCTGAAAAAATTCAGAGATAATATGATCTTGGACAACCTTGATGTAGACCCTAAAAATAAAGCTGAATTTACAGCTGTTTATAATGAATATATAGATAGTCAGAAACAGATTAAAAGTCAGTTTAATCCTAACTTTAATCCGGAGACGCTATCTGATGACGAAGCAAAAGTTAAGTTGCAGCAAAGCTTCGAGCTGGGGCAGAAATTATTAGATAATAGAAAAAAATATGCTGAGAAAATGCAGCAGGTAGTACCTTGCCAAAAAGTATTGAAACTGTTTCAATCTGAGTGGATGATGAGAGATAAGATGAATGACAGAAAAACTCATATACACGACAATACGGCAAAGCAAAAACAGAACCCATAATAGTTTATTTTTTTAATGTTGGACGACTCTTACGAATCTTTTTGTAAGAGTCGTTTGATTTAATGGGAATGCTTACTTTAGCACAAAAAAATTAATATGATGAAAAAACTATTCTTCTTTCTTTTATTATCGCTTTCGTTGTCGGCACAGAAAATTGAGTTAATTAAATTAACGCAAAATATCAAAGATAAAAGAGGAATGACAAAATCTCTTATTTTAATTGATAACCGAAAAGATAAGGTAATAGGCAAAGTATCACATAAAAATGAAGAGATAGAAGTGAAGTTTGCTAATGAAGAGTTGGAAAGTTCTATAGAAAAATGGTTTGAAGAAGAGAATAAGGTAAAAGGAAATAATGATATTGTTTTGATTCTGGAAGAATTAAAAGTATATAATGAACAGGATCCTGGTCAAAAAAAGATATTTGGTAAAGCTAAAATCACAATTTCAAGCTTTATCAAAAGAAATAGCAGATATTATTTTGCTAACCGTTTTGATAATGTTGTCGTTTCAGATCCACGAGACCTGGCTGGCCAGATAGCAATGGTCTTTTCGGAATTTATCAAAGGATCTTATATAAGTACCGTTTCAAGTGAAGTTATTCCAGAAAATGAAATAGAAAAGTATAACCAATATCTCAGTAAGAATTATAAAGCATTTAATAATTCTGTTCTGAAAGACGGAGTATATACGAATTTCAAAGGTTTTTACGATCAAGTACCAGAGCCTGGTTACATGGTTGAAAAAAATAGAAAAGGAAAAGTAGTGAGAATTAAACATAATGAATTACAGGTTTCTATGAGTGAGGCATATTGTTATGTGGACGCAGGAAAGGCTTATCGTCTTACTCCATTAGGGTTTGTAGAAATGTTAAAAGGGAGTGAAGGCTTTTTTATTGTTTCATCACGTCAGCAGCTTTTTAAAGAAAAGAGTTCTACAGGAATGATGGTGGGAGCTGCTGCAGGAGGTGTAGTTGGTGCACTTATTGGCGCAGCTATTGACTCCGTATCTAATGCGGAAGCAATGAATGGTTTTGGACTTAAAACTCCCACAATATCGAAAGTTACTATTGATTCTTTAACCGGATCTTACATTTTCGAGAAATAAATTTTCAATAATTATCATAATACATAACGGCTCCTATGAATCTTTTCATAGGAGTCGTTTGGTTTAAAACTAATGCTTACTTTAGCGCGAAAATCAAGAAAAATGAAAAGATTACTACAGGTTGTCTGTACTTTTATTGCCATAACATCATTCGGGCAAGGAAAAGAACCGATTAAGTTTAAAGGAAATATTTGGAACTCTGGAAAAGAGACTTATAAAACCTTAACTGTTATTGACCAAAGGGAAGATAAGCATATTGGAATATTACCTTTTGGAAACAAGAAAGAAATGAAAGAAGTTGTTTTTCTTACGACTCCAGGAAATGACTTAAAAAACTGGTATACAAGAGATAATAACGAAGGAGGGAAAAATGAATTGGTTCTGGTTTTGAAAAAACTTAAACTCTCTGTGGGAGAAACGGTCGGAAAAAATACTGAAGGAAGTATAGACTTTTCGGCTCAGACGTTTTCAAAAGATGGCTCACAATATCATTTTCTTTACAAGAAAGATACAGTGCTTACATTAAGTCATAAAGATGTGTCAGAATTGATGGTGAAAAATGTATCAGCTGTTTTTGCTTCTTTACTTACTAAAACCCATTTTGCAAAGCCCACCGAAAGTGCTGTATCCATTGATGAACTTTCAGACTATGAGTCTTACGTAAAAAACAGTTATGAGGCTTATAAAAATGATTCACTGAAGGATGGAATCTACCTGGATCATGCATCCTTTTTTAACCAGACTCCTGAGCCTGGAAATTATATACTTGAAAAAAATGATAAAGGAGAGGTGACGAAAGCTGTGAAAGAGGAAAATGGTAAAAAGAATAAGATTTCAACATATAAAATGTTTGCCTATGTGGAGAATGGAAAGGCATACAAGAAAACATTTTCAGGATTTTTAGATTTAAATAAAAATGAAAAGGGATTCTATGTAATGAGTAACAGAGGATATCTTTTCCCAGCTCCATCCAGCAGCTCACTTGGAATGTTTGGTTTAATAGGAGGTGTAGCCGACGCTATCCAACAAGGTGCTAAACAGAGCAAGATGAAACGAGGTGATAAAACTGAAATATACATCGATTCTTTAACAGGAGAATATGATTTTCAAGAAATAAATTTAGAATAATTATAATAATACATAACGACTCTTATGAATCTTTTTCATAAGAGTCGTTTGATTTTAAACTAATCTTATATTTGTGGAAAGTTTAAAAAAGATGAAAAAAATAGTATTACTCCTTTTATTCTCAACATCATTATTTGCCCAAAAAACAGAAACAATAGAGCTTTCCAAATCTATTAAAGACAACAAAAATTCGGTAAAAAAATTTACGGTGATCGATCAAAGGCCCAATAAGGAAGTGGGGAATGTAATGTATCATAAAGATCAAATAAATATTGTTTTTAAAGACAATGCTGAAAAGAGTCTTACGGACTGGTTTTACAAAAATAATCCGGAAAAAGGAAAAGATGAACTGGTTCTTTTATTAGAAAACCTAGAAGTAATAGAGGATAAGAAAGAAAAATTTTCAATTGGGAAACTTAATTTTCGGGCAAGCACATTTATTAAAAAAGAAGACGGTTATCATTTTCTTTTCAGAAAGGACACGGTTACAAGCGTTTCTTCTCGTACAACGCCTTATCTTGCTCAAAGCCTATCTAAAAAAATTTCACTTATTTTCACAGATTTGTTTAAAAATTATTACCAAAAAACTCCTTGGGAATTTACAGTTTCGGAAAGTGAGCTAACTGATTATGCAGTTCTGTTGAAAGAAAAACTGGATATTTTTAAAGTGGATAAGCTAGAGGATGGGGTTTACAAAGATTACTACAGCTTTTTTACACACAAACCTGAACCTGGATTTACATTAAAGACCAATGATAAAGGAATCGTTACAAAAGCAGTGAAGGGAGAAGAAAAAAAAGGAATAAGACATTTTTATGCTTTTGTACATAATGGGATTGCTTATAAAAATATTCCTATTGGTTATGTTGAGATTTTCAAAAATGATCAGGGTCTTTTTATTGAAGTTAAAAAATCAGAGTTATTTCCTGAAACGTCAAGCAATGGAGCTATGATTGGAGGAATGGCGGGAGGTTTAATTGGAGGTATTATTGGTGCCGTAATAGATGCCAGCACTCAAAGTTCAAGAAGAGGTAATGGCGGATCTGAAGTTTATCTTGATCCTTTTACAGGACATTATATTTTACCTGAAGATTTTGGTAAAGCCAAATAATATTAATTTAATAAAGAAAAGAGAGACCAACGGTGTAAAATAGATAATTAAAATTAAGAGCAACGAATTGTCTTGCTTTTTTTTATCTTTGCAAATTACAATGTTCTTAAATGAAAAACATACGAAATTTTTGCATAATCGCTCATATTGACCACGGTAAAAGTACTTTGGCAGATCGTTTATTGGAGTATACCAATACTGTTACCCAAAGAGAATTACAGTCTCAGACCCTGGATGATATGGATTTGGAGAAAGAACGTGGGATTACCATTAAGTCTCACGCGATCCAGATGGATTATGAATATAAAGGGGAAAAATATATTTTAAACCTGATCGATACCCCTGGGCACGTAGATTTTTCCTACGAAGTTTCCAGATCAATTGCTGCCTGTGAAGGAGCGCTTCTTATTGTAGATGCTGCACAGAGTATTCAGGCGCAAACTATTAGTAATCTTTACTTAGCATTGGAGAATGACTTGGAAATCATTCCTATTCTTAATAAAATAGATCTTCCATCTGCAAATCCTGAGGAAGTAACTGATGAAATCGTTGGTCTTTTAGGGTGTAAACCTGAAGATGTATTGAGAGTATCAGGAAAAACAGGAGAAGGAGTTCATGATTTATTGGAGCAAATTGTCAACAGAATTCCAGCTCCGGTTGGAAATCCTGATGGGCCGTTACAGGCTTTGATTTTCGATTCTGTTTATAATCCTTTTAGGGGAATTGAAGCTTATTTTAAAGTTGTTAATGGAAGTATTTCCAAAAATGAAAAAATTAAGTTTTTTGCAACAGGAAAAGAGTATGGTGCTGACGAAGTTGGTACTTTAAAGCTGAAACAAGTTCCTAAGAAGAAGATTGAATGTGGTGATGTAGGCTATATCATTTCTGGGATAAAAGATGCCAGAGAGGTAAAAGTAGGAGATACTATTACTTCGTTTGAAAATCCGGCTGCTGAGGCAATCGATGGATTTGAGGAAGTAAAACCGATGGTTTTCGCCGGAATTTATCCTATTGATTCTGAAGATTTTGAAGAATTAAGGTTTTCATTAGAGAAACTAAGATTGAATGATGCTTCTTTAGTTTTTGAACCGGAAAGTTCTGCAGCTCTTGGATTTGGTTTCCGATGTGGATTCCTGGGAATGCTTCACATGGAAATTGTACAGGAACGCTTAGATAGAGAGTTCAATATGAATGTTATTACTACGGTACCTAACGTTTCTTATCATGGGTATTCTAAAAAAGATCCTGAGACCGCAATTTTAATTAATAACCCATCAGAAATGATGGATCCAAGCATTCTTGACAGAGTAGAAGAGCCATTTATTAAAGCCTCTATTATTACAAAATCTGATTTTGTTGGACCGGTTATGACGCTTTGTATTGAAAAAAGAGGCGAAATTGTTAACCAAAGTTATTTAACAGCAGATAGAGTTGAATTGACATTCAATATGCCACTGGCAGAAGTTGTATTTGATTTTTATGACCGCCTTAAATCGATCTCGAAAGGATATGCTTCATTTGACTATACTCCAATCGGAATGCGTTCTTCTAAATTGGTGAAAATGGACATCCTTATCAATGGAGATATGGTAGATGCGCTTTCTTCATTAATTCACGAAAGTAATGCATATTACATTGGTAAAAAGATGTGTGAGAAGCTTCGTGAGCTGATTCCTAGACAACAGTTTGATATTGCAGTACAGGCTGCTTTGGGGGCTAAGGTAATTGCCAGAGAGACCATTAAGGCATTAAGAAAAGATGTTACTGCAAAATGTTACGGAGGGGATATTTCCAGAAAACGCAAATTATTGGAAAAACAGAAAGAGGGTAAGAAGAAAATGAAACAGATTGGTAGGGTAGAAGTACCACAGTCTGCATTCATGGCTGTATTGAAACTCAACGATTAATATAAAAAAGACCGATAATTTTATCGGTCTTTTTATTTTAAAGGGTTCTCTGTTTTTCAATCAGGCCTCCCTGAACGACAAGAGCTCCTAGCCCCAGGACAATTTCTACAATGCCTAGCATGGTGATCAGGTTGGTTCCACATACGATACATTCCGGTTCTGGAAATGGTTTTTTACCGATAACAATGATGATGACTCCACCGATAATAATAATCACGACAATCAATGCTCTTAATAAAGTTTTTGAGTTCATAATGATGGTATTTATTAGTTTTTATGCCTACTCTTTAAGGGTTTCGGCTTGATCCTTTTGTTACATCAAAATTGAAACTAAGAATCGATAAAAAGCTACGTAAAAACACCCAATTTTTATAGTGATTCTACGATAAATAAAAGAGGCTGTCTCAAAAGAGATAGCCTTTTTTATGCAAAAAGGAAAGCTTTCGCTTTCCTAATAGTTGCAAATTGATTAATTTGCATTGTGTTAAGTACGTCAAAAGTAGTCTTTAAAGATTACACCCCCAAAGAAAATCTGCTTTTTCCTCCCAATTTATCGGAGTTGATTGATGAGCGACATCCTGTGAAAATTGTTTCAAACATTATTGATGGCTTGGATATCAAAAGCTTAATTAAAACCTACAAACCTGGCGGAACATCTTGCTACCACCCGAAAATGCTTTTGAAAGTTTTGATTTATGGCTATTTAAGCAATATCTATTCAAGCCGCAAAATGGAGCAGGCCTTGAAAGAAAACATCCATTTTATGTGGCTCTCTGCAATGAGCCGTCCCGATCATAACACCTTAAACAGGTTCCGTAGTGAACGATTGAAAGGTGAGATTAAAGCTATTTTCACACAAATTGTTCTTCTTTTGGAAAAGGAAGGTTTGGTAAGTCTGAAAACCACTTTTGTAGATGGCACCAAGATAGAAGCCAATGCCAATCGCTATACTTTTGTTTGGGGAAGAGCTGTCAAAAAACACAAAGAAAGGATTGCAGAGCAATTAGAAGAGCTTTGGAACTATGCAGAAACAGTTGCCAAAGACGAGCTTGAAAATACAGAAAGTATTGATTTTAAAGAAGTAGATTCTGAAAAAGTAACTCAAACCATCGAAAAGATCAATGAAGTTTTGAAAGATAAAAAAGTAGCTTCAAAAGTTCGTCAGAAACTGAATTATGCTAAGAAAAACTGGGCAGATAATTTAGAGAAATATAAAAAACAGCAAGAATTATTAGAAGATAGAAATTCCTATTCCAAAACCGATACAGACGCTACTTTTATGCGAATGAAGGAGGATCATATGCGAAACGGACAACTAAAACCCGCTTACAATCTACAAATTTCTACCCATAGACAATTCATTTTACATTATTCAATTCATCCCAACCCAACAGACACCAAAACATTAGCGACTCATTTACTGGGTTTTGAAGAAAGCTATCATAAAGCTCCCAAAGAGCTTGTTGCTGATGCTGGTTATGGCTCAGAAGAAAATTACAACTTGTTAAAATCTAAGAAAATAAAAGCTTATGTTAAATATAATTACTTCAGAAAAGATCAGAAATCGGGACAAATAACCACTTCACAAAACAATCCTAAATTGGCAAAAATCAGAGAAAAGGTTTTCAAACTTCTTAATACCAGCAAGGGCATCAAACTCAGAAAACAAAGATGCCATGATGTTGAACCTGTTTTTGCAGAGCTCAAACACAACAAAAATTTTAAACGATTCATGCTTCGGGGAAAAAATAAAGTCGAGGTAGAAATCGGCATACTCGCAATTGCCCACAATCTAAAGAAAATGTCAAAAGCAGCCTAAAACAGACTGCTTTTTTGACTTATATCTTCTTTTTTCCAAGATATTTTTTTTATTCAAAATATCGAAATCTTTTTTCAATGAAATACTAAAAAGAGACTGTCCTTTTGAGACAGCCTCTCTTATTTATTTCTTACGGGTGAATTTGATTTCCATCGTTTTCATTTCTTTTCCGGTTTTCCAGTCGGGGCCATACATTTCTAAAGTGTGATTATTATCATCGGTGAAAGTATAAACCTCTCTCATTTCACAATCTTTATCGGGACGGGAAGGATCAGTAGCTGTACCCTTGAATTCAATTGATTTTTTGGAAGCATTCCATTCTCCTTCTGCTTTCATAATTCCGGTTCCCATATTATCGATCCAGGTACTTACAAACTTTTTCTTAGCATTATCATAGCCCATGATGCTCATTCCCTCAAAAGGCATTCCCATAAAATTTCCTTTGTAATTGCTCATCTGGTAGCGTCCGTCAAAAATCATTTTATTTGAACATTCGGAAGTGCTTTTCATTGGTTTCCCGCCTTCTTCCATCCACATGGTGGTTTCTCCAGTCCAGTTGCCACCATATTTGGCTAACATTTTGTGCATGTCTCCGGGAGTAGCATAGGCCATCCAGGCTTTTGTAGCAGTTGCAGAATCTATAGGTTTCCATGTTGTAGCGTCTGATCCTGTTGATTCTTTACTCATGTTGGTTTTTCCTTTTTCGCATGCGGTCAATAAAAACGCAGTGCAGAAAATGAACAATTTATTTTAATAATGCTGGGATCTTTTAATTCTAAACCGTATTTTTGTGTATTCGTAACGCAAATTATACTATGCAGAATATAAAGGTTGCAGTGGACGCTGTTATATTTGGATACTTTGATAAGAAAGATCTTCAGATTCTTTTAATAAAAAGGAAAATAGATCCTTTTAAAGGCGGGTGGGCAATACCCGGAGGGTTGGTCCTTGATGATGAAAATCTGGATGATGCGGTAAAAAGAGAACTGTATGAAGAGGCGGGGATTAAACCTGATTTTCTCGAACAACTTTATACTTTTGGTAATGTGGGTAGGGATCCTAGAAACAGAGTGGTTTCTGTGGCCTATCTGGGGCTTGTGAACCCATCATACCATGAGTTATTTGCGGATTCTGATGCAGAAGATGCCCAATGGTTTAGTGTGAACCAATTGCCTGAACTGGCTTTTGATCATCACAATATTATAGATCTTGCCCTAAAAAGACTTCGTACGAAAATTCAATATCAACCGATCGGTTTCAATCTTCTGAACGAAGAATTCCCTTTTTCAGATCTTGAAAACCTATACAAAACCATTATCGGACAGGAAATAGACCGCAGAAATTTTAGAAAGAAGATCATGAGCTACGGGCTTCTCAATGAAACCAATAATGTAAAAAAAGAAGGGAGTGGAAGGCCTGGAAAGCTTTTTACATTCAATCAGGAGAAGTATAAAGAGTTGGAAGACCAGGGATTTTATTTTGAAATTAAATAAGGTTTAAACACAGATTACCCAAATTCTTTCACAAATTAAGAAAAAGGTTAGATAATGGAAGATGTTTATGCTAAACGGAAAATTTATATCAATAAAAATGGGCTAAAGCCCATTTTTTAATTAGTCCATATTCCAATGGCTTTAGCCAAAATCTAATATATCGCTGGATAAAAAAAAACACATTGTAAATCAGGTGTTTATATTTATTAGTGTAAAATTAACGCAAATAAATTTGGCTGATATAATTCTTTTCATTTAAATTTGTGTAAAAATAACGCAATAGCAAAATTATATCATTTTGATTTTGTGTAAAAAGAACACTAAATAATTGTTTAACACCTAAAATTTAATGCTATGTTGGGTTTAAAACACATCAAATTTGATTCAATGACTTACGTACTTCATTTTAAAAATGGAAATATCGTAAAAGAGGGACGGGGCCTATCATTCTTCTATTTTGCTCCAAACAGTTCTATTGTAGCAATTCCTATGGGGAGTAATGATCTGCCATTTATTTTTAATGAAAATACCTTTGACTATCAAACGGTAAAAATACAAGGTCAGATCAGCTATAAAATTACTGATCTGAAGGCACTCTCAAATACATTAGACTTTACTGTTAATGAATCTGGAGTATACAAGAAAAATGATATTGAAAAGCTCAATCAAAGAATCATCAACCTTGCTCAGACTTCCACTTCTTCTTTTATTCATGGAATGAGTCTCAAAGATGCCATTCGTTCTGCTAAAAAAATTGAAGAAAATATTCTGGAAGGTCTTAAGGAATCAGAAACAGTGCAAACTATGGGGATAGAGATTTTAGAAGCCAGCATTTTAGCAGTTCAAACCACTCCGGAAATGGCGAGAGCATTAGAGACGGAAACGAGAGAGAAACTACAGCAGCAGGCAGATGAAGCCATTTATGAAAGACGAAATTTTGCTGTAGAGTAGGAAAGAAAGATCAAAGAATCCGAACTAAATACAGAGATTGCTGTTGAGGAAAAACAGAAACAGATTGAAGAAAAAAGAATGGAAACGGAAATCCAGCAGGAAGAAAATAATCGAATCCTTAGGGAAATGAAAATCTCAGCTGATATATCTGTTGAAAACCAAAGAAAACAGCTGATCGAACAAAAAACAGAAAATGATAGAAAAGAAGCAGAAACCAATGGATATGTATTGGAAACTTCTTTAAAACCTTACAAAGAAATGGACTGGAGAGTGCTAAGTGCTTTGAGTGGTAATCAGGACGCAAGATCAAATATTGCACTTGCATTCAGAGAGCTTGCTGAAAATGCAGGTAAAATAGGAAACTTAAATATTAGCCCGGATTTATTGGAAAATCTGTTAACAGACCACTAAGGATGAGTTGGATGGCTAAAGGCAAAATTGAGAAATCGCTGATTTGATGAATTGTTAAATCGTAAAACAGGTAATTTGTAAAATGAATTAACGATGAATGTCATACTACTAAAGAATGATTGATTAGTGAGCCCGATGAAGGTCTAAAAAGCATAATATATTCAGTCATTAATACTTTATTACAAAAGAATATGAAACCAGAATATGCCATTATCATTAAGAATAAAACGAGACTGGAATTTCTGATCGAGAGGTTTAATACCAAAGCTCAGGCTCAGTTTTATATTGAAAGCTCCGGAGGAGATTTTCAGGAATATGTCATCGAACATGAAAACTTCCATCAGGTTTTTATGGAGATTCAGACAAAGCTATCCAAAGTGATTAAAAATAAAGTGTTGGAAAGAGAGTTTGTTCCCTCTTATATTTTCTCTGAAAAGAACCTGACTGTGGTAATCGGACAGGACGGACTGGTGGCTAATGTTGCCAAGTATTCCAGAAATATACCTATAGTAGCGATCAATCCCGACGAAGCTAGATATGATGATATATTGCTGCCTTTCAATGTGAAAAACTTTCTCAAAGGGGTAAATAGAGTTATTAACGAAAGTTTTAGTTCAAAAAAAATGAGATTTGCAGAAGTTGTTTTGAATGATGGACAAAAGCTGTTGGCAGTTAATGACCTTTTCATAGGGATATCTTCACATAGTTCTGCAAGGTATAAGATCTTATTGAATGGAAAGGAAGAAATGCATTCTTCAAGTGGAATCATTGTTTCTACCAAAACCGGAAGTACAGGTTGGCTTAGCTCAATCTTTAATATGGCTTACGGAATTTTAGGATCAAAAAAACTTAAATACCCGAAACTGAATGATGATGATTTATATTTTGCCGTAAGAGAGCCTTTCAAAAGTATCCGGACACAAACCGAGATTTGTGGAGGAACTATAAAAAAAGGGAATAAGCTGATCATCGAATCATTAATGCCAAATAATGGTTTTATATTTAGTGATGGAATCGAGCAGGATTTTCTGCAGTTTAACAGCGGAACGACAGCAGAAATCAGGTTATCAGATGAAGAAGCGGTTTTGGTAATAAATTAAAAAAAGATGATACAATATTTGAAAGGTGACGCGATATGTCCCAAAACTGAAGGAAATAAAATTATTGCACATATTTGTAATGACATGGGAGGCTGGGGAAAAGGCTTTGTATTGGCTATTTCTAAAAAATGGAAGGATCCCGAAAAAGAATACAGAAATTGGTATAAATCAGGTATTAATTTCAGTCTTGAGGAAATCCAGCTAATTAATGTAGGATCAGAACTATGGATTGTAAATATGATAGGACAACATAAAGTAAATACCAATTCTGAAGGAATTCCTCCAATTAGATATGAAGCTGTAGAAGAGTGTTTGAGAAAACTAAGTGCCGAGGCTATAGATCTAAAGTCTAGCGTTCATATGCCCAGAATTGGTTGTGGTTTGGCTGGTGGAAAATGGGAAGAAATCGAACCAATCATTGAAAGGACATTGTAAAGAACAATATTGAAGTATATGTCTATGATTTTGAATAAACTTAATAATATGAAAGTATATAAATATAGATCAATAGAAGGAGATGTTTTTAAAAGAGATTTTGAAACTATTAGAAGCAATTGTTTTTATTCATCTAATTATAGCATGCTGAATGATCCTTTTGATATTTACTTTAAAGAAGAATTATCTCGGGTTATAAATATTTTAAAGATTTTATTTCCTTACAAAGAAGTGGACAATTTTGAAAATCAACTTAAAGAAGTATTAAATTTTAAAGAAGAAATAGGTGTTTACTGTTTAAGCACAGATTTTTTAAATGAACAATTATGGGCATATTATGCGAGTTCTTATTCAGGATATTGCATTGAATATGATTTAGATAAATTGATAGATAAAGGGCAAAATGTTGATTTTGAATATCAATTTCCAATTGATTATAAGGATAATATTCCAACATTAGTTATTGATGATATTATAGATTTACAGAATAACTTTATTCAAAAAATGTTTGCTACTAAAAAATCGGCGTGGAAACATGAAGAAGAATTTAGATTAATTTTTAGTAAATATGGTTTGAAAAAATTTCACGAATCAGCAATTACTGGAATTTATTTTGGTGTTAAAACCCCAGAAGTAATAAAAGAATCCTTTTATGGTCTCTTTGAAAATAGAAATGTAAAATTTTATGAGGTATTTCCCTCCAATTTCAAACTGGAATATAGATTACTTAAAGAATTTAAGAAAAGAAAGAAATATGATATCAATAAATTTGACTTTGAAATACTTAGAACAAGAGCAAATCAATGGGAGGAAACTTTTGATATATATTATAAAGGGAATGAAAAAGGTGAATTAGAGATAAAGGAGTTTGTTTTAGCTTTTAGAGAAGAATATTGTATAAAAGAGAACAGTTTGACTTTATTCAATAATAAAGAAATTTTAAGTCTAATAGATTCTTACTCTTTAACGGATGAAGAATATATCAAATATGCAGATTCAATTATAACTATTATTAGTGGTGAAGAGGTAGAAATTTGTAATCCATTTAAAGATTCAAAATATAATGAAATCAAGAAACAATGAAAAAATTAACCATATTAAGTGGTGCCGGAATCAGCGCCGAAAGCGGAATAAAAACTTTCAGGGACGGAGATGGTCTCTGGGAAAACCATAATGTAACAGATGTAGCAAGTCCTGAAGGGTGGCAAAAAGACAGGGCTTTAGTTCTGGAGTTTTATAATCAGCGTCGCCGTCAGCTCCATGAAGTGGTACCTAATGATGCCCATAAACTATTGGCTGATTTAGAGCAGTATTTTGACGTACAAATTATTACCCAGAATATAGATGACCTTCATGAGAGAGCAGGGTCGACTCATATTCTTCACATCCATGGGGAATTGTTTAAGTCTTGCTCCAGTAATAATAAAAACATTGTTTACGAGCAAAAGGGAGATATCAACCTTGGTGATAAAGCCGAAGACGGAGCCCAGTTAAGGCCATTTATCGTTTGGTTTGGAGAAGATGTTCCTTTATATCATACGGCAAGAGAAAAGGTAAGGGAAGCAGATATTTTAATCGTTATCGGAACCTCCTTGCAGGTATACCCGGCAGCAGGATTGATTCATGATATCAAAGATGACTGCCTGTTGATTGTGATTAATCCTAATGAAACGGAATTCGGATACGGACAAAGAGCCGTGGTGATGAAGGAAAGTGCTACTAGAGGGATGAAACTATTGTTTGATAAATTAGTAAACATGGCGTAAATGCACAGGCGTATATACATTTAAGTTAAAGAAACCGCTCTAAAAGTGGGAATGCGTCATGGAAAACCCGTAATTTTGACTATCAGGACAGGAAAGATGTTTGTGGAAGGAATCAAATTTTACCTTTCGGATAATGGAGTATGGCTGACGGATTTTGTAGATGCAAAATATATTTCAAAGTAAAAAATGAAAAGAACATTGGTAATTGGGGATATTCACGGGGGCTTTAGAGCATTGAAACAGGTTTTAGAGCGTGCAGAGGTAACAGTTGATGATCAGTTAATTTTTCTTGGTGATTATGTCGACGGATGGAGTGAATCCTCTCATATCATTGAGTTTTTAATGGATCTGTCCGAAAAGCAAGATTGTATTTTCATCAAAGGAAATCATGATGCCTGGTGTGAAGATTGGATTTCCTTGGGTGAAACTCCGGATGTCTGGCTCTTTCACGGAGGCAGAAAAACCATTGAAAGTTACGAAGGATATTCTGAAGAAGAGCTGGAGAAACATTTAGTTTTTTTTCGACGTATGAAAAATTATTATGTAGATGATCAAAACCGATTGTTCATTCATGCAGGCTACTCTTCAATGCATGGCCCTGAAAAAGAAATGTATTCCAGCAATTATCGATGGGACAGAACACTTTGGGAAACTGCCGTTTCGATGGATAAGAAGCTGAGTAAGAATTCAGGGCTCTGTCCGAAGAGGTTGCTTTTATACAAAGAGATCTTCATAGGGCATACTTCGACCCTAGAGTTAGGGATTAGCTATCCTCTCAATAAAGCAAATATCTGGAATTTAGACACGGGAGCAGCTTATACAGGCGCTTTGTCCATTATGGATGTTGACACCAAAGAATTCTGGCAAAGTGATCCGCTTCCAGGTTTATATCCTAAAGAAAATGGAAGGAATACACGATAACTAATCCAATATAAATAGTTTTATTCGTGGCATTCTAAATTTTTTAAGCCACTAATGCACGAGTTTTTTGTGCCTTAGAAGCACACCATTTTAAGAAATATTGTATCCTTGTGATTAACCAAAAGATTCATCAAAAATTTCAGTAATTTTAAAATCTGAAATTTTAACCCCATGAAACTTAAATATTTTCTATTATTTCTGAGTTCTTCTCTATTTTTTTCTCAACAATCTTTTCAGACCCCTTTTGAAAAAGGAAATGGTAATCAAACGGTTACATATGCAGAAATGAATTCGTACTATCAGGATCTGGCAAAGAATTTTAACACGATTCAATACCTTAAAAAAGGAGAAGACGATAATGGGAAACCCATTTATGTAGTTATTTACAATCCCTTTCCGGAAAAAGATCCTGCAAAGCTTAGAGAGAATAAGGCTATTTTGTTGATTAACAATGGGATTCATCCCGGTGAACCCGATGGGATTGATGCCACCATGATGCTGATGCGTGATCTCGCTACTAAAAAAATAAAGACCCCTGAAAACTTTATCATCGCAGCCATTGCAGCTTATAATGTGAGCGGAATGCTCAATCGCGGCTCTTACTCAAGGGCTAATCAAAATGGTCCGGAACAATATGGATTCAGAGGGAATGCAAGAAATTATGACTTAAACAGAGACTTCATAAAAGCAGACTCTAAAAATGCAAGAAGCTTCCAAGAAATCTATCAGTGGTTGAAACCTGATGTTTTTATTGATAACCATGTGAGTAATGGGGCAGACTATCAATATACATTTACTTATATTTGCACATTCAAAGAGCGATTGGGGAAGACACTGGGGGAATATTTTTATAATGATTATCAGGCTAAAAACCTTGATGATTTAAAAAAGTTGGGTTATGAAAGTACACCTTATGTTAATATTCATGGAGATATTCCGGACATAGGTTTTGCCGCTTTTGAAGACTCTCCAAGATATTCCACCGGCTACACCTCTTTATTTAATTCTTTGGGAACGGTTCCTGAAACCCATATGCTGAAGCCGTATGATAAAAGGGTGGATGCTACCTACAAATACATGTTGGTCAACCTTCAAAACCTGGATAAAGACTACAAAAGGATAAAAGAACTTCGTCGTGAAAATCTCAAACAGTACCAGTCTGGGAAGGCCTATGGAATACGATGGAAAATAGATTCTACAAAATTTTCTACCATGAATTTCAAAGGATATGAAGGGAAATACAAGCCAAGTGAAATTTCAGGTAAACCAAGGCTGTACTATGACAGAAGCAAACCATTCACAAAGAACATCAGATTATTTACAACAGCTGTCCCTACAGGATATATTACCATCCCAAAATACTATGTAATTCCGCAAGCACAATACCGCGTCATTGAAGAATTTAAAAGAAACGGAATTCTGATGAAGCCCCTTCAAAAAGATAGTACGATAGCCGTAGAGTCCTATAAGATAAAAGATTTTAAAACGGTTAAAAACCCCTATGAAGGCCATTATCTGCATTACGAAACTACAGTAGATAAATCGAACGGGAAGAACTTATTTTTAGCAGGGGATTATATCGTTCCAACCCAGCAAGATGGAGTTAAGTACATTATTGAAACATTGGAACCTGAAGCCTTAGATTCTTTTTTCAATTGGAATTTCTTTGATGGTATTCTTGCACAAAAAGAATATTTTTCTGCCTATATCTTTGAAGATACTGCTGCAGAGCTGCTAAAAAAAGATGCAGCTTTGAAGGCGGCTTTTGATGCGAAGAAATCTTCTGATAAAACGTTTGCAGAAGATGGAGTAGCCCAATTGGATTGGGTATATAAACATTCTCCTTACTTTGAAGAGAAAACATTCAGACAATATCCTGTGTATAGGATTCCATAAAGACAAAAAAAGGGCGTTTCAAGCTGAAACGCCCATTATATTTTATTGTTAGGATCTCGGTAAGCCTCTTTTCAAAGCATAGTTAGCTCTTTCAACGGCCTTCTTCTCTTTCCAATCCATGTATCTTTTTTTGAAATTTGACTTCATAATATCATCAAATTTGCGTTGTACCGTAAGGTTCCATAGCGAATGTGCTTTTACAGCCCATGATTTATCCCAGGCTCTCAAAGAAATAGAGAAACTTCCATCCAGATATTTCATCCAGTGCCACCATCCGGTAGGCATAAATAGAGTATCTCCATGTTCAAGGAAACCTTCTATTCCTTCTACGCCGTCCAGCGCAGGAAACTTCGTGAAATCAGGATTTTCGATATCATAATCTTCCAGAGCATACGTTGCATAAGGAATTTGATATAATCTTTCTTTCCATTTATAATCAAAAAGCATAACATGCTTTCTTCCATTAAAGTGAGTGTGGAAGATATGAGCCATATCAATATCGAAATGAAGGAAAGTTACAGAGCCCTTTCCACCAAAGAACATATTCGGATATTTATCCAGAAAACCTCCCATTAATTCTTTCGGGGAAATATAATCTTCCAGTAATTTTGGAGCAAATTTGATTGGATCAAAAAGGAATATTCGAAGGTCTGTAGGCTCTTTTTGGATCAGATCTATATAATCTCCGAATTTCATTTTGGCAGCAGACGCGTTGATGGGAGCAGACGGGTCAGCTTTTGAGCTATCATATAAGGGGACTTCTACATCACCAACCACTTCCTTCATGTACTCCATTGTCCATTTTTGATAAGCCGGCCACTTTTTTGCCATATTTTTGATGACAACGGGTCTTCTCGGCTTTAGATATTTTTCGTAGAATTCTTCTTTAGAAATATCGTCTACAACATCTATAGGCTTTAAAATAATTCCCATTCTATAAATTTTATGTTACAAAATTATTAAATTAAATAGATATAACATGGTGTTTAAGTTTTTTTTAATCTATGATTCAAATCATTATCTTCAATACTTAGACTAAATAAAAATAATAAAAAACACTAGAATTATCCACTATTGCAGGCAAATAGGGATAAAAAATAAACACAACAAAAATTATATTCAACAGGTATATCCAATGTTAATCAAATATAATTATTGATATATAATTTTTGTTGTGAATTTACAAATAAATGTAATTTTTCAGAAAAAAAATACAGCTTTAGAAATGCGTGTTTTTATTTTGGTAACCCTCTTTTTAAGGCTCCTTCTGCTCTTTTTACGGCTACCTCTTCTTTCCAGTCCATATATCTTTTCTTAAAATTGACTTTCATAATATCGTCAAATTTACGTTGTACCGTAAGGTTCCAGATCGAATGAGCTTTTACAGCCCATGATTTATCCCATGCTCTCAATGAAAGGGAGAAGCTGCCATCCAGGTATTTCATCCAGTGCCACCAACCGGTAGGCATGAACAAGGTGTCTCCATGCTCCAGAAAACATTCAATTCCTTCAATACCATCCAAGGCAGGGAACTTTGTAAAATCGGGATTAGAAATGTCATAATCTTCCAATGCGTAAGTGGTATAAGGAATTTTATACAACCTTTCTTTCCATCTGTTCTCAAAAAGGATCACATGTTTCCTTCCGTTGAAATGGGTATGAAAGATATGAGGTAAATCTATATCATAATGTAAAAAAGTTACCGAACCTGTACCACCAAAGAACATAGAAGGATATTTATCCAGAAAGCCTCCCATAAGCTCTTTGGGAGAAATGTAATCTTCCAACAGCTTGTTAGCAAATTTGATTGGATCAAAAAAGAAAATTCTCAGATCTGTCGGCTCCCTTTGAATCAGGTCGATATAATCCCCAAACTTCATTTTTGTCGTAGGTGTATTGATAGGAGCTGAAGGGTCGGCTTTTGAACTGTCATATAAGGGAACTTCAACATCGCCTACCGTTTCCTTTATATAATCCATTGTCCATTTTTGATAGGCGGGCCATTTTTTCGCCATATTTTTGATGACGACCGGCTTTCTCGGCTTTAGATATTTTTCGTAAAACTCATCTTTGCTTATGTCGTCTACAATATCAATAGGCTTTAAAATAATTCCCATTTTATAAATTTTATGTTACAAAACTATTAAATAAATATTGATAATAAATAATTTAAGATTTTTTTAACCTATGAGCTTCGTCACGTTTTTATTTAGTCAAAATAAAGAAAACAATCAGTAAGCAATTAGAGACTGACTACTAAATAATCATGTAGTGTATTTTTTGAAAAAAAATATCACTAGAAACATAGTGAAAATGGGTGATTTAACTTATTCCTGTAAAATGTATCTTTATAAAGGTGTAACAAAAAATGCAGTATCTTAACTAATTAACCAAATAATAAACTATGAAAAAGAATCTTTCTTTATTTCTGATGATTTTTCTTTCCGTGCTTTCCTATGCACAGAAATCGGTTACGGGAAAAATCACAGATGAAGATGGTGTTCCGATTCCAAGTGCGAGCGTAACGATTGAAGAGCCGGGAAAAGATGCGATTTTAGCCTATGGAATTACCAATTCAAAAGGAGAGTATAAAGTGACTTTTACTTCAGCAGAACCCAATGTGGATTTAAAAGTAAAGGCATTCAATCAAAAACCACTGACCAAACAAATAAGCAACAGCGATCAGACGCTGAGCTTTAAAATGCAATCTGAAGCAACGGAAATTAAAGAAGTTCAGTTGAAGACCAAAATGATCACAGCAAGAGGAGACACGATTGCCTATGATCTGAAAGCTTTTGACAGCAAAAGTGACAGGACCCTTGCTGATGTAATGAAAAAGATTCCGGGTATTGAGGTCAATACCGATGGAACGATTCTATACCAGGGAAATGCCATTAACAAGTTTTACGTTAATGGAAAAGATTTAATGGAAGGAGGATATGGGACTATCAACAACTCTCTTCCGAAAGATGTGGTTCAAAAAGTGGAAGTTCTTGAAAACCACCAGCCGGTAAAAATTCTCCAAGATAAAGTGCCTTCAGATCAGGCAGCGATTAATATTAAATTGAAAAATTCGGTTACCATGACCGGTAGAGGAGAAGTAGGAACCGGGTTTGGAGATCCATGGTTGTGGAATGTGAAATTAACCCCAATGTTTTTTGGACAGAAAAGCCAATGGGTAGTTAATTATAAGACCAATAATATTGGCGAGCAGGTAGAAAATGAAGGGAATATATTAGCCTTCGGGAACAGGTTTGAAGGAAGAAGAATCAATGCTTCTCAAAATGACTGGCTGAATGTAGAAAATGCAAGTACTCCAAGCTTACCTGTCAAAAGATATTTAATGAATAATGTTCATTATTTATCGGCTAACTACCTGACTAATATCGATAAGAAGAAAGAATGGGAGCTTAAAGCTAATGCCAATTACACAAACAACGCAGTAGAAAGGGAATCCTATAGCCAGACCGATTATTTTGGTGTTGGCTCTAATGTGACTAATATTCTTAATAATTTCTATACAGACAAAGCAAAAGGAGAGCTGATTTTTACAAAAAATGCTAAAAAAGGGTTCTTTAAAAATACCACAAGCTTTTCTCAATACTGGAATGCAGATAGAGGAATTGTCGATAGAACAGATGTTGAGGATGGAAAACAAAGACATGCAGATGAAGCGATTGAAGCTCCAATCACCTCATTCCAAAACTCATTGAGTACCATTATTCCATGGAAGGAAAAAATGGTTAACCTTTTATCATTTCTGAGTTATCAGACGGACAGACAAACCCTGGAGGTTTCTCCATCATCTTATTTGAATATCCCGGGATTTGTTCCCACTTCTACAGATTTTGTAAGACAGAGTTTACGGCTTAAAACTTTAGAAGCCAATCACTCAGCTAATATTGGATTTTCTACCAAAGGATGGACATTTACTCCGGAAGTTGGATTTAATTTTAAATCAACAACACTGGTTTCGGATTTGTCTAACATCATAACAAACCCTGCTTCTGACCTTACTACTTATAACAATGATTTGAAGTATACAACGGCAACCCCTTACGGAAGTTTAGGCATCAATTATAAAAGTGATTCCTGGATGCTTTATGCTAACTTCCCGGTAAATTCTAACAATATTAAAGCTGAAGACTCGCTTAGAAATGTTTCAAAAACGGTAAATAAAGTTACTTTTGAGCCAAATGTTTTTGCACAATATACCTTTGCATCTTTCTGGAAAGCGTCGGTAAATGCTAATATCAATAACAACTTTGGGGAGATCAATACAGCTTATTCAGGATTTCTAATGACATCGCCAAGCGCAATTAATGCTATGGATAGAGACAATCCGATTCCACAGAATAATAATAAATCTGCAGGAACAAGAATCGAGTATAGAAACCCATTGAATAATTTATTCTTCAATATCAATTACCGATATTCTGATGCTAAAAGAAATTTAATTTCGAATCCAACGATCAATGGAGCAGGATATACCATAATGGAATATATAGAGCGGGATAATCACATCCTAAATAATGGATACAGTGCAGAAGTGGGAAAATATTTCCCTAAGTTTAAAACGAATGCCTCCCTTAGCTACAGTAATAATACCGTGAAATCTGATGCATTCCTGAATGATGCTTCTTTTAGAAATAAGAACAACAGCCAGTCTTATGGAATTAAATTCAATAATACCTATTTCAGTTGGATGAGTATAGATTATAATGCGAGTATTTCCAGAACAAAACAAACGAGTGTCGGAGAACTGAACTCGAATGCTACCAGAACAGGGTTTACCCATAATCTTGGTCTTTTCTTCTATCCTGTTGAAGACCATACGATTGGTTTTAATTGGGATCAGGTGAATACAAATGCGGCAAACCAAAAATACCATAATGGTTTCTATGATGTTTCCTATCAGTTTACCTGGGCAAAAAAGAAAATCGATTTTGAGCTTAAATGGATGAATATCGCGAATAAGAAGGTTTTTGAAACCTATGATATCAATACGACCAACATTGCATACACGAGATACCAACTTCGTCCAAGCCAAGTCATGTTTACTGTAAAATTCAACTTTAAATAATAATGAAAAACCAATCTCAACGAGATTGGTTTTTCATTTTGAAGAAGTATATTGTTTAAAAACCTTGGCTGTCTGCAGAAGGACCGTAGCTTCCCGGAAGTGGGATGTCATTAAGTCTGTAATATACGCCTAGCTGTGCTCTGTGATGAGTAATTTGATTTAATGCATGACGGATAGCTCCATATTTACTCCAACTTGCCAGTTCATGACCATCATTCTTAATAGTCCAGCTCGGATTTAAGTCATCTTCCTTCACGTTTTCCAATGCTTTTTTCCCTGCTTCATAATCTTGATCAAGCTTTTTTAGAAGGTCCTCTTTTGTTGAAAGAACTGTAGGCTGATATCCTCCTTTTGCGAAATCAAGTTCAGAAGTATTTAAAATGGTATTCGGCCATTCGAAAACTTCGACAAGATGGGTCGCGAGAGGCATCATTTTCATGCTCTTTTCATGCGGGGCATAATCATTTTTCCCTTCAGGAAAGCGTTCTACAAATTTTCTGGTGGTCTGATACTCATTTTCCAGCTCAGATTTTAATTGTGATAAAGTGTCCATACTATTTTGTTTTTTTAGGTTCTTTAAAGGTAAAACTTTTAAGGATAAAAATATGATAAGGAATTCATAATATTTTGAAAACTAGCTTACAGAGATCCGGACTTTTTAAATTATATGGTTAAAGGCCAGAAATCCTGATCCTGACCGTATTTTTAGTCATTTAGAATAAAAAACTAAGAAAATGATGTAACAAATTTTAAAAAGTGTTTACTAATTAGTAAACATTACTACAATGAAAAAGCTTTTTTCAATATTTTTAATGGGTCTTTTTGCTTTCGCGAATGCTCAGGAATCAAAGGAAACGGCGAATCGCTTTTTTTATGAACTTACATTCAAGCCTAAAAAAGATTCTGCTAAAATAGATAAGGTTATTACGATATTGGATATTACGGATAAAAACAGGTCTATTTATCAGGATTATACGATTATCGCCCAGGATTCTATATTAAAGGTAGAGATTGAAGCGATGCAAAAGGCAGGAATGATGAAAGATCTTTCAAAATCTATTAAAAAACCGAAAATTTCTGCAAGAATTTACAAGCTTTATCCAAGTATGAAAATTGAATATGTTGATAAGATTGCGAATGGCTTTACTCCTGCTAATATCGGATATGATGAAAACTTAAAGTTTAATTGGAAAATACAAAATGAAAAACAAAAAATAGGCGAATATAATACTCAGAAAGCAACTACTGACTTTGGAGGAAAACAATGGACCGCTTGGTTTAGTTCAGATCTGCCTTTTCAGGATGGACCATATAAATTCTATGGTCTTCCTGGTCTCATTGTTAAGATAGAGGATGCAGGAAAAAATTATTCTTGGGTTTTACAAGGAAATAAAAAAATAAAGGACTATACAGAATACTCTTATCTTGAAAATTTAATGCAAGCTAAAGGAGGAAAAGTAAATATTCTGTCTCGAGAAAAGTTTGAAAAAACATTTAATGACTTTAAAAAAGATCCTTTTGCATCTGTAAGACCAATGATGACGCAGGAAATGATGTCTAAATCAATCCCGGGAATGGATGGTACATTAGGAGACATGATGAAGAAACAGGAAAAGCAGTATAAAGATTTTTATAATACAAATGACAACCCTATTGAGCCTGATTATGAGAAATTAAGTGTGGGAAATCTTGAAAAAGTAAGAAGAGAAAAAGATTAAAAAATACTCATATCAACTAAATTATATCTATGACAACCCAAATGCAGAATGTGTTTGGGTCGTCTTTTTATTTCAATATTGTATATAACAAAGGGATGATTAATGAAGTTAATATTTACAGAACAAGTTAAAATTAAAAAAGGAAAATATTTTATTAGAATGGAGGCTCGAAAATATAATATTTAACACAGAACTCAGATTATTTAATAAAACTGTTTGCTATAGTTGGAATTTTATACAATTTTTGATATTTTTATCAAATAACAAACCAAATATTATTTTATGAAAAAATTTATTTTTACAATTTTATTGACTTCATCAACAGTATTGTTTGCAAGAAGTGAAGAACCAAAAATAAAAATTGATTTTCCTAAAGGGAAAACAGTTTTAGTTGCAAAAAAGAATTTTAATGGGGAGAAAATTGAAAAGGTGATAAACCAAGAAGAAAAGAAAGCTATGAATTTAGAAGGATGTATAGCTATTGCGTCTTATGTTGGGAGTTATGATCCAGCATTAGGAGCGGCAATGATGGGAGATTGTGCACATCAATATAATCCATAAAAAAATCAATTTATTAAAAATAAACCCAAGTGTATTAATGCATTTGGGTTTATTTTTTTCAAAATTAATGTTATTTAGATTAAATTTAAATAACGTATATTTGCAAGGACAAAAATTTGGCTTTGAAAGAGAAGGATTTACATAAATTAAGCAGCTTTCCCAAGAATAAAATGGGGAAGATATTGGGTTATGATAACGATCATCTAAAAATGCCCAACAAAATCATCGAAATGGGTCTTTTACCGGAAACCATTTTCAGAATTTTGTATCAGGCTCCGTTTAACGGACCTATGTATGTGGAGTTTGGAGATGAAAAAAGCCGTATAGCTCTTAGAGAGGAAGAAGGAGATTATATCATTGTAGAAGATTTGGATTGATGCAGTTAAATAAGAAAAAACAGGTCCTTTTAGTAGGAAACCCGAATGTGGGGAAGTCCACGGTTTTTAATACACTCTGCAATAAAAAGCAGAAAACGGGAAACTATGCAGGGGTTACGGTAGAAAGTTATTCAGGGAACTATACCTATAGAGATGAACAGGTAGAGGTCGTAGACTTACCAGGTTCTTACAGTGTTTATCCAAGTTCTGAGGATGAAGCTATTTTTTCCAAATTTCTGATTGATGAGCAGAAGAATTATACGGGTGTCATCTATATTCTGGAAGCATTAAGCTTAAAAAGAGGACTTTTATTATTCCAGCAGATTCAGGATTTAGGAGTGCCGTTGATTTTGGTTGTTAACCAGATTGACCAGGCAGAAAGAAGAGGAATTAGTATTGATATGCAGCGTTTTTCTGAAGCACTGAATATTAAAATTATTCAGACCAATGCCAAAGAACAGATCGGAATAGATGAAATAAGAGAAGCTGTTTTTAATAATGACTTTCTGAAAACTGAGAAAATATCTTTCGAAACGCCTAACGAGCATAAAGACTTTCTTAAAAAAATTGCGGCTCATAAGGGTATCGACAATGAATATAAAGCATGGATGACAATATCATCCGGCATTGAAACAGGGAGAATAGAATCGGTACATGATCTGTTAAGTAACTCCGAGGCTAAAAGCTTGGTCCCGAAAAGATTACAGGTTCAGGAAACGGTGAGGAGATATCAGAATGTGGATAAGATCCTGGCTAATGTTATTTCTAAAAAACCTCAGTTTAAGGAATTACTGACTGAAAAACTGGATAAAATTCTGGTTCATAAATTCTGGGGATATGTGGTGTTCTTATTGATCCTTCTGCTGATCTTCCAGAGTGTTTTCTTTTTTGCAGAATATCCGAAGGGCTGGATTGAGGACTTTTTCGCTTGGTTATCGTCATTCACAAAAGACAACCTTCCGGAAGGGCCATTGAATTCTCTGGTTTCTAATGGAATTATTCCAGGGTTAGGAGGAATTATGGTGTTTGCTCCACAAATCGGAATTTTATTATACTTCCTGTACCTGTTGGAAGACTCAGGGTATATGGCAAGGGTTATTTTTCTCATGGACCGTTTTTTACGTCCGTTCGGACTTAATGGAAAAAGTATTGTTCCATTGGTTTCGGGCACTGCCTGTGCTATTCCGGCAGTCATTTCGACCAGAAATATTGAGAACGTAAAAGAAAGATTGCTGACCATTCTGGTGACGCCTTTTATGACTTGCTCTGCCAGACTTCCTGTTTATAGTATTATCATTGGGCTCGTTATTTCAGATCGTAGCTTTCTGGGGATAAAGTATAAAGCTTTGGTATTAATGGGAATGTACTTGTTAGGTTTCCTGGTGGCTTTATTTTCAGCAGCAATTCTTAAAAGATTTATTAAAAATGAAGGAAAAACCTATTTGGTGATGGATTTGCCGACTTATAAAAAACCGCTTTTCGGATATGATTTCAAAATGGTTTTGGGTAAAGTCTGGGATTTCATTACCGGAGCAGGTAAAATTATATTTATTGTCAGTATTATTATCTGGTTCCTGAGTTATTTCGGACCCCAACAAAAACCGAATGAGATGGTAGCTACGGATGTAAAGCTGGAGCAGTCTTATCTTGCGAAAATGGGGAAGGCGATAGAACCTGCCATTGCACCGCTGGGATACGATTGGAAAATGGGTGTTGGTATTATCACCAGTTTTGTAGCCAGAGAGGTTTTCGTGGGAACCATGTCCACTTTATACAGTTTGGATGATGATGCTCCGGAAATGAAAGTTATTGATAAAATGAGAAACGATGTAAAGCCCAATGGAGAAAAAGTGTTTAATTTTGCAACAGGAATATCCATACTTATGTTTTATGCATTTGCAATGCAGTGTGTTTCTACACTTGCAGTAGTCTACAGAGAAACCAAAAGCTGGAAATGGACCGGCTTTCAGGTAGTCATGATGACTGGTTTGGCATACTTTGTGTCGCTGTTTGTTTATCAAATCTTAAAATAATGAACGCTTCATTAATTTTTCAATACATCATCGTAATACTCATCGTGGGGTTTGCCTGTTACTCTTTATTTAAAGTAATCAGGAACAATTTTGCGCCTAAAAAATTCAGTTCCAAAAGTACGGGCTGTGATAAAGATTGCGGTTGTTCATAATAAATAATGTTTCTGTGGAAAACTAAACTCTTTTAGAACCGGTTTAAATTTCTAAAATTAAATCTTTGTATCGTTGATTAGCTTTCTAAATATTGAGAATGCCAGATAATTCTTCACATAAAAATATTTGAATATCACGAAACAGCCTTATTCGTGGGTAAAAATTATGGCTACGAATACACGAATCTTTTCCCTTTACGTGGTAAAAAATGTAGAATCTGAGAAAAACAAAAAAGAAATTCTTTATTATTTTTTTATTTATTTTTGTGAAAATCAAACACAAATCATATGAAGAAAGAATTGATAGAGGAACTTTTTATAAAATTCGAAAATGCTTCACATTTATACAATGATATTGAATGCTGGAGTGCCAGAGATTTACAAGAAATTTTAAATTATACTAAGTGGGATAACTTTTTAAAAGTTATTGAAAAAGCAAAGAAGGCATGTGAGAATGTTGAAGAAGAGGTTCAAAACCATTTTGCCGATATCAGGAAAATGGTCTTAATTGGGAGTGGTTCTGAAAGAGAAATTTCAGATATTGCACTAACAAGATATGGTTGTTACCTTGTTGCTCAAAATGGAGATGCCTCAAAGACTGAAATTGCTTTTGCACAAACTTACTTTGCTGTTCAGACAAGAAAACAAGAAATTATTGAAAAAAGGCTTTTAGACGTCGCAAGAGTAACGGCAAGAGAAAAACTATCTAAGACGGAGAAAAAGCTTTCTGGAATTATTTATGAAAGAGGAGTCGATGAGAAAAGTTTTTCATTGATTCGTTCAAAAGGAGACCAAGCATTGTTCGGCGGATTTTCTACAAATGACATGAAGAAAAGAATTGGGGTTCCACAAAATAGGCCTCTGGCTGATTTTCTTCCTACATTGACAATCAAGGCGAAAGATTTTGCAACTGAATTGACTAGCCATAATGTTGTTGAAAAAGATTTAAATGGAGATGTCCAGATTAGCAATGAGCATATTGAGAATAATTTAGCAGTAAGAAAGATGCTAGGTGAAAGAGGGGTCAAGCCTGAAAACCTTCCTGCGCTTGAAGATGTCAAAAAAGTTCAGAGACAATTGGAAAGTGATGAAAAGAAAATTTTAAAGGAAACAAAAAAAAAGAAAAAATAAGAATGTCATTAATAAAAAGTATTTCAGGAATCCGAGGAACGATTGGCGGAAAAGTAAATGATAACTTAACACCGCTGGATGTGGTTAAATTTGCTTCGGCATTTGGAACCTGGCTTCAAAACAATAAAAACAAAAAGGATTTAACGCTTGTTATCGGAAGAGACGCCAGAATTTCTGGTGAAATGGTTTCTTCTTTGGTAACCGCTACATTACAAGGTTTAGGAATCAATGTAGTAGATTTAGGGCTTTCTACCACGCCTACTGTTGAGGTTATGGTTCCTGAATTGAACGCTGACGGAGGAATTATCCTTACGGCTTCTCATAACCCTAAGCAATGGAATGCCCTTAAGCTATTGAATGAGAAAGGGGAATTCATCAGCGGTGAGAATGGCACTGAAATGTTGAAAATCGCTGAGAATGAAGATTTCAATTATGCGGAGGTGGATGACTTAGGAAAATATGACACGAGAGATGATGCTTTTGATATTCATATTCAAAAGATCCTTGACTTACCGATGGTAGATGTCGAGGCTATTAAAGCGAAGAAATTCAAAGTGGTTTTAGACGCGGTGAACTCTACCGGAGGAATCGCTATTCCTATGTTACTGGATAAATTAGGCTGTGAAACAGTAAAATTGTACTGTGAGCCCAATGGCCAGTTTCCACATAATCCGGAGCCTTTAAAAGAGCATTTGGGGGATATCTGTGAATTGGTAAAAAAAGAAAAAGCTGATTTCGGAGTCGTAGTAGATCCGGATGTTGACAGATTAGCTTTAATTGACGAAAATGGAGAAATGTTCGGTGAAGAGTATACATTGGTTGCTGTTGCCGACTATTTATTAAAACATAAAAACGGAGTTGCTGTTTCCAACCTTTCTTCAAGCAGAGCGTTGAGAGATATAGCACAAACCCACAATTCTGAGTATTTTGCAAGTGCCGTAGGAGAGGTGAATGTTGTTACCTTAATGAAGGAGAAAAATGCAGTAATCGGAGGTGAAGGGAACGGAGGAATCATTTACCCTGATTTGCACTACGGAAGAGATTCTTTGGTGGGAGTAGCCCTTTTCCTTACTTATCTGGCAAAGCAGGATAAAAAGGTTTCTGAATTAAGAGCCGGCTATCCTAGCTACTTTATGGGGAAAAAGAAAATAGAACTGACTCCTGAAATCAATGTAGATGATATTTTAGCCAAAATGGAAAAAGAATATCAGAATGAAGAAGTTTCTACAATAGATGGAGTGAAAATAGATTTTGAAAATAATTGGGTTCACCTTCGTAAATCAAATACAGAGCCGATTATCAGAATTTATACAGAAGCAAAATCTCAGGAAGAAGCAGATCAGTTAGGAGATGATATTATTGCTAAAATAAACAGCCTGATTTAAATTAAAATAACAAGAACGGAACCTTAGGCTCCGTTCTTTTTTTATTATCTCAAAGAATGTTTGAACATCTTAAAGACCGTTTTCCTTTTCCAAAATCGAAATATGCAGCGTTTGTCAAGGACTTCAACCGAATGGAAGTTCCTGCAAAGACAATTCTTTTAAAGGAGAATGAGGTGTCATTAAATGCCTATTATATTGAAAAAGGCATTGCAAGAGCCTGGTATAATAATGACGGGAAAGACGTTACTTTTCAGTTTTTTATGGAAAATACCATGTTCTCATCGTTGGAAAGCTTCAGGAAAGGCTTGCCGAGTATGGTCTCTTTTGAGACGATTGAACCATGTATCTTATGGAAAATAGATAAACCTACGGTTGATAAGGTTCTTGCAGAAATCTATGAGGACCCTAAGCTTAGAGATTTATTTATGGACTCTGTCTTTGAAAGAACGTTCGATTATATGAAACATTTCTTTTCATTCATTAAAGACAGTCCACAGCAACGGTACCTTAACCTTACAAAACAAAACCCTGAAATTATCAAAAGGGTTCCCCAGCATTATATTGCTTCCTATCTGGGAATTACGACCGTACATCTCAGCAGGATTAAAAGTAAGATTTTAAAAGAAGAACAATCATCCTGAACTGATAACAAATGTTTTTGCAGTACGGGACTGCTCCAAGCTAATTTTGTATAAAATAAAATAGTACATCATGAAAGCAGCCGTAGTATTTGAAAAGGGAGGAATTCCACAATACGCAGATTTTCCGGATCCGACAACCATTCAGGATCATGAGCAGTTAGTTTTTGTAAAAGCCGCGTCAATTAAACATCTGGACAGAGCTAGAGCCAGTGGAAAGCATTACTCTACAGAAAATGAAGAACATCAGCCGAAGGTTGTAGGAAGCGATGGTGTAGGATTGCTGGAAAACGGATCTAAAGTATATTTTTTCAGTAAAAACGGGACTGTAGCCCAAAAGGTGATGGCAGATAAAAAGATGATTGTCCCTGTTCCTGATGCGCTTGATATTACAATAGCTGCTGCCTTACCCAATGCGGTTATGGGTTCAGCAATGGGACTACAATGTAAAGCAGGATTAAAAGAAGGAGATACGGTACTTATTAACGGAGCTACAGGGGTAACCGGGAAAATAGCCGTTCAGGTGGCTAAACTGTATGGCGCTAAAAAAGTAATAGCTACAGGAAGAGATGAAGAAGCGCTACAATCCCTTTATGAATTGGGTGCAGATGAGGTTATCTCTTTGAAAATGGAAGATGAAGATTTTAAGATGAAGCTGAAAGAGATTCATACACAAACACCTGTTGATGTCGTATTGGATTATATCTGGGGACATTCTGTTGAACTGCTTTTATCAGCTCTGAAAGGAGACGGAACCTTTTCTCCCAAAACCCGACTGGTTTCCGTAGGTGGAATGAGTGGTGATACCATTCAATTATCTTCGCAAACACTGAGAGGAACAGATATTCAGATTTCCGGTTCCGGATTGGGAAGCTGGACTCCTAAAGAATTTTCCCTGTTACTCACAGAAATTCTCCCAGAAATGTTTCAGGCAGCCGTTGAAGGAAAACTAAAAATAGAAACGGAAAGTGTTGATTTAAAAGATATTGAAACCGTTTGGCAAAATGAAATTCATAATAGAAAAAGATTAGTGGTATTAATTTAATGATAATCCGTCTTTTTATCCACAATTCTTTTATGGTAATCTTCTTTTTACTATCTTTAGGATAGAAAATTACGAAAACATAATTCAAAAAAAAGTCGCAAATTTGCAATAATTTTGAATAACAGTTTCAGAAAGAGTATATTAATTAAAGAAGTTTGCCGAGGTCTGCAAGAAAATTCAGGCATTGGCTGACGATGGAGACACTATATTGGAAGAATATTTTGGAAATGAACTTGTTAAAAAGTTCGAAGAAATGATTGAAAACAATGATGAATTCTATTTCGATACAGAAGAACTGGAAGATATTATTGTTTACTATCTGGAGCTGGGTGATTTTAACTATGCAGATAATGCGGTTAATTATGGCCTGAAGCTTCATCCTAATTCATTGGATATCAAGATTAAAAAACTTGAAGTTCTATTGGAGTGGGAAGATTATAATACGGCAAAGGAGCTCATCGATGAGTTGAAAGCTTCATCTATGGAGCATACCGACTTTTTGGTTTGCTATGCCAAGTATTACTCGAATTTAGGAAATCCTAGAAGAGCCATTGAAATTTGTAAAAAAGCTTTAGAATTGAAAGAAGAAGAAAACTTCCTTCACAATTTTATTGCAGATGAATATGTGAATTTAGGAGATCCTTTCAACGCTCTTAAGTACTACAAAAAAGCATTGAAAGAAGACCCAACGGATGAATATGCGTTGGAAAACTGTATGATCTGCTTTAATGATTTGAAAAAGAGTGAGGAGGCTATTGCCTTTCTGAATGAATATTTAGATGAATTTTCTTATTCCGAAACCGCATGGTATGAGTACGGACAGTTCTATTTCAACAGAAAGAACTATGAGGAAGCGATCAAAGGATTTGATTACTTATTGGCGATCAATTCCAGCTCTGTAGGAGTTTATGCGAATAAATCAGCTTGTTACGAAGCTTTAGGACAATATAAAAAAGCAATCGAAGTATATGAGGAAATGCTTGAACTGGAATACACCAAAGCATTTACATTTTATAAGATTGGATTGTGTTATAAGGCATTGAAGCAGCCGATAATGGCATTGAATTCCTTCCAGAAATCATTGAGAGAAGACCCTCAGTTTTATCTTTCGATGATGGAACAATCGTATTTGTATGAAGAAATGGGCGGAATGCCGGAAGCGTTACATTTTGCAAAAGAAGCAACGCATTTGAATGAAAACAATCTTGACTATCAGAAGAGACTGGCATTTTTATTTATTGATTCCGGAAAGTTTGAAGAAAGCCTTTGCTGTTTAAAGAAACTGGTGGCTGCAGAGCCTTCAAGATTCTACAACTGGTATGCATACTCAGAAGTTTTGATGCTTTTGGGTGAATATGAAGAAGCTGTTACGATTGTGTATAAAGCTATAGAAAATCATAACAGAGCAGAACTGTATTACCAGCTAAGTAACTGTTATTTTAATCTGAAAGCACAGGAAAAAGGAATTGAAGCCCTTCAGCAGGCATTGGATCTTGATCCTTCTCTTGCACAGGATATGCAGAAAAAGTATCCTTACATTAAAGATGAGGTGAAAAAAGCCAGAGCTAAAGTTCAAAAGAAAAGCTGATTACTTTATTGTCATTCATTGAATGATGATGTATAATCCATAAAAAAATAAATCCTGCAGTATTGCGGGATTTATTTTTTAGCTATAAACTCAAAATGAATATCCGTTTTTTAACCTAAAGCTGTAATGTTAGCAATGACAAGCCTATCAAATAGTTGTTCACCGAAATATCTTCGATTGAGCTTGTAAACAAATTCGTCAAGATAAAGTTGTAAATACTTTCTTTCGATTTTATGATAGTTCCCCAAGAGATTTCTTTTAGCATTATTTATGGCTATATGAACCCATTTCAAAGTTTCTTTGGTAGTCTGCATTGATGATTTTTCCATAATATGAAGTTCGACAAAGTCTGCTATATCTACATAAGACTTACTTTTGTCTGTAAATACGATACATTCTTCATTTAAAGATTGTCTAATAGTATCATTGATCTCATTAGACTTATGGGTGTCCAAAACGATAGCTTTAAAGTAACGGCAATGTTTAGAAGACTTCCCGTTTTCCATATCTTCCAGTGGTATAGATTCAGCCATGACAGCAACATTCTGTTTTCCGATTGCTCCCTTTCCCCGAATACCTTTTTCTTTTTCAATCTCTGAAGCGGCAATGCTAAAATAAGCTTCATCAAATTCTATCATTCCTTCCAAGGTGTAACGGGAATCCCTATTACCCATAGCCCTTCTGAGCTTCTGTACCATCAACCATACCGGTTCATATCTTTTCATTCCTAGTTGCTTCTGGATTTCCTTGGCCGAAAAACCTTTCTTGGTACAACTCATGAGAAGCATCGCCTGATACCAAATCAAAAAACCAAGTTTTGAGTTTTCCATGATGGTACCACAGCGAAGAGATGTTCTGTATTGACAAGCTTTACATTCGTAACTCCATTTATCGCTTTTCCAATAATGATCCCTATGACCACACTTCCTGCATGATATTCCTATTTTATTTCTTTGGGCCTTAAAGTGATTACGACAGTCTGTTTCGCTTCCAAAATGAACGGTGAAATGGAATATAGTCATCGGTAATTTATTGAAGAATACTGAGATAATAAATATTTAGGCAATAATACGGATATTCGTTATTTGAGATTACTAAGAGTAGATTTGGCTATGTTTACTTCATTCTCCTCTAGCCTCTTAATAATTTCGTTTAACTTTATTTCTAATACTTTATCAGACAGCCCCAATAGATCATATTTTACAAAGAATGGAGGATATGATTTCCCTTTCCCTCCATAAATAATTTCAGTAGTGTCAGTTAAAAAGAAGCTCATTCCTAGTCTTATAAGAGAAATTGACTCATTTGGATTTTTCATATTATCTTCTTCTTAATCCTCTATAAAGACGGATCTTAAAGAAGAATTAGGATAGATTAGTGATAAACTAAGGTGAGCCATCGATAATGGAAAACAGGTCCGGCTCTAAAATAAGCAACTAAATCATTCGACATTGTTTATTTAAAAGTTTTAGTAATCTTTACCAAACTTTATAAAGGATGTATCTTGTAATTTTTTTCATGATGAATAATGTGAACTTACTGATTTTTTTTAATTTATAAAAATTAAAGACTTATTAATGAGCATATTATATTAAGGCGCTTCGCTTAGCGAAGCGCACAAAAGTAAAAGATTCTTATTACAATTTGACGGATAATTTATTTTTTCTAACAAAAATATTTGTGAGTAATTGATTTCAAAAGAATTATGATCCAACACAAAACAAATAAAATCTAGTTAGAAAATAAACTAAAAACCATTAGAATCATTTATTGAACAGAGATCATAGCAGAGACCTGCTGTTGCAACTTTTCTATTTTTTCGTCCTGTTCAATGGTATACAGGGTAAGTTCTTCTATTTTTCTTAAAAATTTAGTATTCAGTTCATGCAGAGAGTATCCCTCCTCACTTATTTCTTTTGCCGTAGGGATTTCTGGCAAGTGTTTATTTTCCTGGATATAGGCTTGTACTTCCCGTAACCCAGGGAGTTGGTAGTTTTTTTCGAAGACATTGTCTGCCCAGATGGATTGTGGTCCTATACCAAAGTCCTCACTAAGCACTCCTTTTTCTACAAATAATTTGTATTTGGGAGATTTTATCTTATTTTCAAGTCTATTTCCATCCCCAATTAGGACAGTCCCATTTTTGAAAACACTCATAAGAGAGGTATTCTCATTAAAATCATCAAAAAAAGTAATAGCTTCCGAGCTCAAGTATATACTAGATTGCTCATTATTGATCCCGTCGTTATTACTGTAAAAAGCTAAATCATTTTTTGATATTATTTTTGCCCAGCTAATTCCTGCTTTGGGGAAATAAAGAAAAGGATTTCCATTCTTCGTCTTTGATACTTCGAGTTCATCCATTATTGTAACCTTATCCTTAGCGATTTCTAGGCTAGCAACCTGTGACAAACTTTCGGGAATAAATTTAAAAGTTTCACCTCGTTTTTTTGTAAGAAAAAGAACCTTTCCTTCTTCTGTATCGAAGGATAATTCAATATTTCTTTTAGAGGTTTCACCATATGATATATTATTATATATCTGAAATTGAGATTTATTAAATTTAAACAAAAATTTAGGAATAACTGATCCCTGCCTTTTTGCAAAAAAAATAATATCACTTTGGTTATCTGAAGATATTTCCCCAGAAAGATCAACTCCAGTATTGAGGAAATTATTCTTATATATTTTGAAAGATTTTGCATCATAAGAATTCTCTACACTATGTAATGTATCCGGTAGTTCTTTGTTTTGATTCTGTGCAAAGAACAGGTTATCAGATAAAATACTCATTATTACAATAAATACTAATTTTAGTTGTGTTGTTTTCATAAGTTCTAAAATTTTAAATGTGTTTGTTTATTAATAAAAAATAAGAGATCGTAAAATATATATTAATGTCTTCTTACTTCTTTTATTAAGGCCAACAGATTGCCACTCGTTCCACCTTGTGACCATAGTTTTTTACCTTTATATAGATCATACCTTACTATTTGGAGGTTACAGAATCGGAAGGAATTTTATTTCCTTTTGCATCTATTCTTCCAATACCCGGTATTAATATTTCATGAAGGGTTGTCTTGCCCTTTGGTCTTATTCCAACCTGTATCTCTACATCTATTTTAGTACTTAAAAAGGGGGAAATATTAATTTTACCCGTCTGGTCGTAGTAGTATTTATCTATTCCAAAACCTGAATTCTTCACCTCTATACTCTGCCATGGATTGGGATAATAGATTCCTCCCTGACCGAGATCTTTGGGCTTATAAGTATTAGCTGTTCCTGCATAATCATTCAGACTGGTGGCCACTATCCTGGTCTCATAGAGAATTGTCCTCTTTTTCTTTTCTCTTACTGTTACATTGATAAAACCTCCTGGAGAAACTTCTCCTTTGATTCCATTTTTCTGATCAACTTTTGGACTAAATGCTTGCGATAAATCTAAGGTAGCATCAATTTTTTGTCCTAAAAGATTTTGTGATGCCCCCCCCCAGCAAAAGCCTAATAAAAAGAGCATTTTCATACTATACTGTTTCATCATTTTTTATTTGTTTTTAGGTTTATATAGTACCGGTTCAATAACCCACTGCTGCAAATAATTCGAATTATTATCATCTATATCTGCTTGTACTAAGCGCAACTCTCCTTCTTCTTCCACTATTTTACCCGTTAGTGCTTTTTTAGAATGTTGAACAATACAATTCCAGCGGCTGGGTCCTTCGAAAGAATAATGCTGTATATTCTGTAGTTCCCATTTTTCATTATCTCCCGGTTCTTTGCCATCTCCTTTTTCTCTCCACTGAATAATATTGTATCCTTCGGTGTTAAACCCTTTCCATACGTTGATATACCGCTTACTGTATACATTCATAATGAAACATATATTGCCTTCCAAATATTCTATTTCCCATAACTGTTTCGGATCGTTTTTATCATATCCTGTCATGATAATAGTGCTACTTACAAACTCGTCTTTTGCACTCATCGCCAAATCAGGCTCCATAGCAGGCCTTATAGAATAATATTTCTTTAGCTGATTGGTCTGATCGGATAAAGCTTCAAAAGTAAATCGTGTAGATGTATCATCTCTCATTTGTAGAAGCTGTGTTTTAGCACCTACATAAGCGATAACCTTATTATCTTCTGCAGAAATGATCTTCCATCCTTTGTCTTGATAGGCCAATCTCCACCGGACTTTGCTGTTTTCCCCGGTAGTGTCAGCTATAGAAAATACACCGAGTGTATCATCTATGGCAAATAATCTCATCCCATTATGATTGATGATATGAAAATCATCTGCTCCTGTTGCTGGCATCAACCACCATTGCTGATTTTTATCTTGACTATCTTTTTTCTTCTTCGCAAGCTGCCCAAATGCATTCGCCTCATAAGTAAGGGCATCTCCAGTGTCAAACAATATATAATACCCTCTTCCGAGACTGGGGAAAGGAGTAAATCTAAATTTACTAAGATGGTCAAAGCCTACAGCAGAAATCAGAGGTTCCGGTACATTATAATCTATATCATTCTTCACCTGCAAGGTTCCATTACCAAATGCATGGTTTGAAATCCTCCATCCCTGATCGTAATAAAGATCAAACTGCCCATAAAATTTGCTTGGATTAGCTTCCAGCTCATAATAATAAAAATCTTCATCCTCAACTACCTGCCCATCCGACTCATCTTCCGAAAGGAATTTTTTGTTCTGAAGATTAAATAGCTTTACATATCCTGAGTCAAATTCCTGAACCTGCCATATTGGAGGGTATTCTTTAGAGGCTATAGGCCATTGAATAACTGTAGTATCATCTTCAATAGGTAAATTCCTATCTAAAAACATCTTAGTAACTTCTGAAGAAATATAATAGATCCCATCTGTAACGGGTATTTCTATATTGGCATCGACCAGACGCCATTCGTACAATGGATTATCGTCTTCTATGGTAATTACTGAGACTTTTTTCCCTTTTTTATCATTATCTTCATCACCCTGCTTAAAACCAATTCCCAAATCCTTTTCAAGATCCCTTAGTCTGAATCTTCCCCATTTCCCAACATCAGGATTAAAAAAAGAATTCCCGTTTTTTATATCATCTGAACAAAAAACTATTTTTTCATTTGAGCTTTTTAGCGTCGCTCGATTAATCATCATTCCTGAGGCTATATTTTCAAATACAAAATAGTCTTTATCATTAATTTCAAGCTTCTTTTCTTCTATCTGGTAAGACCTGTTCAATCGCCATAATTGCTTTATATCATTACTAACAGGCTCCTGAATTAAATCTGCATAATAATTTATTCTATTTGGAAATTCCTTAAATTTACCTTGATCCTCTTCTCTTATTTCCCCATGTGTTAATGCCATATTACTCTCTTCAGAAATGATTCTAAAAACACTACCTACACATGGCCGGAAAATTGGGAGGTTTCCATTTTCTAATGCATTAAAATCATATTGTAACACCTGCTTGTCTTCTTGATATGCATATTTAATTTCACTTTTTTTTGTAGAAATATTCACTCCATGAGAATCTATAAAATAAACTTTCCATAAGTAAGTCTCTTCTGTAAGAGGAAGCATCGGGATGATTTCTAAACTTTGGTCTTCTACAGGGACCGACACCGTATTGATTATATTCCCGTCATTGTCATATTCCTCAAAAACAATATTTATACAGTGTATAAGATCATAGGGGATGTTTAGGGGCAACATCCATTTGACCTTAATCTGGTCAATATCTATATGGCTACCCTCTCTAAAATCGGCTTTAATATCTAAAAACAAAGGCGGTTCGGTATGAAGAAGATTATGGGTGCTGGGCCATAGGCCATAGGCTTGATCAAGAGCCTCTACCACAATTTTTATCCGCTCACTATACTCAAAAACGTCTTCTTTTAAATGGGAAATATGGTCTTCAAAAAGCGATGCAGCAGCCTTCTCATCCTCGTATTCACCAATAAATTCCTGCTTGCTTCTCTTCATAAATTCTACTGTAAAATCGGTCAATTTTTGATCACAGAGTTGATTAATAAGATAAAGTAAAGCATGGTGCATGCTTTCTTTAATATTCACCGCTACCTTAACCAACAAATCATCCATCATCCCATGAAGATAATCATTCATTACTAAAAAGGCCATATCCAGAGCATCAATATCGACATCTGCTTGGATTTGCTCTCTAATCAAACTTGCCTTGTATTCCACCATGGCTATTACCTGCGCAAAAGAGATATAAATGGATTGCTCTGCCCGGAGATAAATATCTTTTATAATGGGGATGGCTAGGTTATTTAGTTGGTTGTAGAGAAAAGCAGACCAATTTACATTCCTCCTTTCCCGATATTCTCTTATATAGAAACTTGGTGTTTCAGCACTTTCCAGGTAAGGTGCAATCTCATTCTCAGAATAAAGTCTATTCAGTAGTACCTCCTCCAGGGGAGTTCCTTTACTATGAGGAATACCGATAAGACTGATCACAGAGAGCGCCGCCTCTTCCGGTGATGCAGACTGTAAATTCCAATCAACAAGTCCGTAATGAATTCCAAGTATATTAGCAAGATTTTCCGAAAGGCTATAAAACCTGAACAGATTGGCTATAGCAAAACTATCAGCCGTAATGTGCTTTGATAGCACAGTAGTCCAATGTCGATAATCAAGTACTGTTTCAGGCGTGTTTCCTACTTTTTCGTTCAAGATATGTACAACAGAAGGAAAAATGGTATAGAGTGATCGCTCGTTGTCATACACCTCTTTTTTGCTATTTGTAAATTTACCACCATAAAAAGTCGGAAGTTTTACTCTCTTAAAAACATTTTCTATCTCCTCCTTTCTGCCTGATAAAACATCTCTCCAACTCACTCTTTCGAATGCCTGAGAAAACCGGCTTATTTCCTTGGTTTCATCAGGATAGTATACGTTATTTTGAAAAGTAAATTCATAAGGTCCTATTTTCGTAAGCAAGGAATCATAGGTAGGAATGTTTAGATTTTCAGAACGTTTACTAGGGATTTTGAAGAGATCACTTGGATAATACAATAACTTTTTAGATTTATTCAGATATATATGTCCTCTATTCATCTTTAAATTATCTTGTATTATACTGCTTTCCGTCACATAATCATCTCCGATAAGAGGAGGGAAAATACCATTAAAAATAGATTCAGTTCGATTAGTGATCGAAATATCATTGATCATTATTCTGTAGGTAGTATTGGATGAGGAATAGCCTTCTCCTAAATATGAATAAATATTGATGGTATCAGAGGTATATTCTCCCTGAAGGCTTTTGAATGCATGTAGCAGATTATGAGTAAGTGTTTTATCAAAGTTTTCCCACGGCTCCATATAAACATGTGGATATGTTGTAATAATGGAACCCGTTGGTTGGCCAGCCAAAGCCTGGTCAAAAGGATAAGGCAATTCGTAATTAAAAATTCCCTTGGCAGTCTGATTATTGGTAGGAGCCATAATCAAAATCCCACCAGCTTTCTCTCCATTTTTCAATTCAAAAAAGTGGAAAGTATTCTCAACGAAATAGTCTATCAGCAGCTTTCCACTGTATCCCTCTTTTATCTCCCTAATGTTATGGCGGATACCTCTTACAAACTTTTCTTTAGCATCTTGAGTGTCTATCAAATCCGAAGTAGATTGGTCATCTCCTTCTATCCAAAATAAGATAAGAGCTTCTGGCATAACATAAATATTGGTCATTATTTGATAGGCATCTGCATAAGCATCCTCACCTTCTAACGAGGTATATGGTATTTTCATCTTTACAGGAGCAGGCAGGTCACTTGTTTGCCTATCAGCGTAATATATACCCGTGAATATTTCTTCTTTGTTACATCTTAAACGCTTCTCATTCATTGAGGAAGAAGACTCACGGTGATGATGGGTATTAATTTTAATACTTTCCCATGCCCAAACATCGGCACCATATGCCCATGCTCCCAATTGGTCAATATAGATTTCCAACTCCTTTTCATTCTCTTTTTTAATTTTCTTTTCTATTTTTTCTCTGTCGATCTGAAACATTTCGACACTTTTAATGATTTCCTCTTTCGCTCGCTCTTCACAGTCTAAAGGAGAGAGCCTTTCCTGCTGCCGGAGTACTCTTAAAATCCGGTAATAGCTCTTGTAAGAAAGATAGTGAGAAATTTTATAGTAATCCCGGCTTAAAGCAAAAATCTCTGCAGCCGTTGTTCTTAATTCCTCTAGCTCAGGCAACGCGTTTAGTTCTTCACTACACGGCTGATGATATAATCTCTCGATAAGATTAATCCATATCCTTGCGCCAGAAGAGTCTTTTCTCTGGTTCTTGTAAGCCTGGAAATCAGGATAATTTTTGGCTTCATACTGCTTTCTTTCCTCGATAAGAGATCTAAAATAAAAGTTTAAATTATCCTTAAATACATTTTTCCATCTCTCCGGCATTCCTTCCATTGCCTTTAACTGGAGAGACTGAAAGCTTTTTATCAATATTTCTTGTTTATAATCATCGCTCACCCAATCATCGTCTAAACAATTGCTAAATTTTGTTATACTTTCTTCCAAACTCCCTTCTATGGTGCTAAGCCATTCTTCAAAAATAACCAACCAGGCAGACCAAGAAGCCGCTAAAGCAGCATCTTTAAGTTCTATATTGGGGAAAGCGTATATCACATATCTTTCCAATTCCCATTGTTCAAGTTCTTCCCATGGATAATATTTCCCAATACCTTCCTGCTCAATCCATTGCACTAATATATCGCGAAGTTGATGGACTGTATATGATGTACTTGAAGCCATTCCCGTTGGTGTAAACCAATAGGGATAATTGTTATATTTTGACGCAACATTTTCCATGACTCGTTTTTTTAATTTATTTCCGTTGTATTTTTTATTGTTCGTTTATAGGCCACTTCTACCCACAAAGTAAATCATCAATTAACTTCAATTTTCATGTTTCAAAATTCATCATCTGAGTCTAATTTTGTAAAATACCAAAGTTGTGAAAGCAGCTTAGAATCATTCCTATCCAGGATTTCTTTTTTTAGGAATAATACATCACTGATTTTTTCTTCTTCTTTCTCAGGGGGCTGATAGGTTATTACTGGGAGGGATAAATCTGATTCATCCTTTTTTTCAATTTTTATCATATACTTCCCTCCATAATAGAATATCAAAAATGCGAAATAATGACTGCTGGCTTGCCTAATAGGACTATTATCAGGATCGGAGTTAAAAAAATATAATTTAGTATTCCCTTCCTCATAACTTTCAATATTGTTGACAAAAGCCCAGAAATATTTTTTCTCATCATTATAGATGGCCCGAATTCTTTTCAATTCCCATTTTTGAAAAGAGGAGGGCTTGAACCTGGTTGTATAAGAAATAGGTGTCATTTTCAAAGGTGCATCGATGACTCCTGTAAGCCAATTACCATCTTGGAGTTCTTTCTTTGAACTTCTCGTTATCACCAGTCCATCCGCATTACTAATCACATAAGTGGCTTCCTTTTCCAATAGTATTTCGTCCACTTTTACAGGAACAATCCTAAATAGGTATTCACGCCCATAGGGTTTGCTGATTGTTATGGCCACTTTATTTTCTTCAGATATAGAAACCCGTATGGCCTCCCTATCTGATCCGGCAGAAACAATATTCCATCCTTCTTCTCTATCATCATAGACCATAGACCATAAATATTCTTCTGCTCTAAAAGAAGAATCCCTTTTTAGAGGCATAACCTCCAAGGAAGCAGTATCACGAAGACCTACCTTATTTTTGATTTGTTTTAATGCTTTTCCTGATCCACAATTGAAAATCATATAAAGGTCTTCTGTATATTTTTCAAAAAACCATTGATTGTTTTTATCAGATGCTAACTGAAATTCCGAAATATCATGATTGTCTACTGTCAGTTTATCTTTTCCACTTAGTATTCTCAGTGTTTTAAGAGCGGAAATAGTGTAAGGAGTTCGGAGAGCAGGAAATTCGGAGAACACCCAATCTAGTTTTTTCCTTTCTTTAATATCTTCATGGAACATGATTAATTTTTGACCCTTTTCATTCTTTTTATCTCCTTGCTTAAAAATATCCAATACCAAACTCTTATTATTGTATGGGGTGACCTTAGTAAGTCCTCGCATATCTATACCTTGCACATGTATTTTTAAACGATTCTCATTTTTTTCATTTTTCTCTGATAATACGATATTTGCTATCCTTAAATCTTCAAATTGAGCTTCGTGCTCAACTTCGAGATACTTTTGAGCATGTACATTTTTAAAATTCCATGCCTCTCCATCTGCCTGCTCGCTCAGCCACAACTGGGTTGGATTTCCATCAAAACTCCAAGTAATTGGACTGGAAGGGTAAAATGGACTTACTGTCACAGCCATATTATTTTGAGAGGATACGATACTGTAACATTTATTATCTATTATTTCCTCAGAACCTGAGAGCACCAAGGTAAAATCAGTGACAGACCAGTCTTCAAGATCTTCAATAGTCCACGAAAGTGATCTATGTCTTCTTCCAAGTTTTTTATTGGGTAAAGCAATACAAGAAAAATTAATCTTTCCGTCTTGAGTAAAATGGATTCTCCATCTACGCCAATGATTTTCTTCATCACTCGTTTTACGTTCACGAATTCTAAGACTATAAGCTTTTTTAGAGCTATCCTCATTGAGCTCAAGAATCCGCCATTCTCCATCTTTGTTGATAAGAATATGATAGGAATTATAACTATCTTCTTTTAACGGAACAAATCGACAACGCATATAATTCTCTTTAGACTTCACGTCTTGTCGAATTGAAGCGGTCAAATCATTTTTATCCCGAAATGCCATTACGGAATCTGGATAATAGTCAAAAATTAAATATTGGTTGTATGGCTTAGGAAGCAAGTAATCATAATCCGAAGGTCTCTCCCCGTTATTTATTGTTGAACTTCCATATGTGTTAAGATTACGATCAAACCTTAGTTTAAGGATCATCGTTTCTCCTCCTGGTTGATCTGGGGATACAGAAGTATAGGGCGTTATACTAAACTCGTATCTTATAAATTTACTTCGTGTAAATATGAATTTCGCATTTCTGAATTGTATTGCATAATTCTTTTCCCATACCAATTCAGATGAAATCATATGACTTTCCCTATCGTCATCATTGAACTCTCGCACTTCTATTTTAGCAGCAATACCAAGTTCTTTAGGTATATTTTTTGGACAATCCCAATTGATAACAATATTTTGAGAACCAATAATACTGGGAGAGGTATCTTTTATTTTATATTCCACATACAGCTTGCGAATAGGGCCTGTAGGAAATATAAAATTGGGTTGAAAATGCTGTTCATTAATACATTCGTCTAACCAAGAAAGATCTTTTAATGACATAGGAGTATCAATTATTATTTGTCTAAGCTTAAGATACTGATCCATACTCATATCTATTATTCCTCGTTTATTACCCCACCAGCTCTGATCCGCTAGTCTCGTACTAGCAAACTCTTTAACTAATTGAGACCTTAATCCGTCAATTATTTTTTCTGAGTTTGTTTTAAAATATTCCGCATAATAATCTCTAGTTAAATTTTCTAACTCCTGTTTCATACTTCTTTTTATTTGACTAACTGCACCAACAAGCATGTCATCAAATTTTTTTCTCATATTATCAATTTCTAGCTCAATCTGAATTTTCGCCTTTTCGCCCCTTTCTAAATGCTCTGTCTTAGCTTTGATTACATTAATGGTAAGTTCCAGAGACTCTCTAGCACCTTGTTCCCATGTACGGTATATATTT